>JAPLSS010000605.1 GCA_026398515.1 Candidatus Sumerlaeota bacterium
CGGCGACCCCCTGTGCGAGATGACGTTCACCGAGTTGCCGGAAGACGCGCGCGCGATCGTTGAGAACGCCATCGAGTCGCTCAATCTCCAGTGGCGGATCGATGGCCAGGCATATGATGTTTCGGATCTGCGCGACATGACCTTTCTTCTCACGGTCAACACGAAGGCCAGTCCGAATGAGGCGGACTGGGCGAAATTCAACGCGTCGCGCACGACGGAGGGCCGCCCCTCAAACCGGCGGTTCATCGCGACACTGCAGCTTGTGTCCCCCCCGCCGGAGCTTAAGGCCGCGGTCAGGGAGCTGCTCCTGAAAAAACCGGCCGTCTTCTTTGACATGAAAGCGCGCGTCATCGCCGACCAGGTGGGCCTCGCCTATCTGTTGTTCAGCCAGGAGTAAGACGACTTCGAGCGGTGTGTGGGCAGGGTAGGGAGTCACGCCTTCAGGCGGAATGCCTGGAGCAGGGCGAGAGATATTCCATACGAAGGCAGCTGCACTACGGGACGCGCCCTCCGTCGCGGTTGTGAGCAGCTTTCCATTGCGTTTCGCTACCCGCCTTGCGACCAAGAAGCATGAGCCTTCCCCCCAATTCGCCGCCGCGGCGCGCGGCGGACATCCTCGCCCTCGGCTTTGGCGCCGCCGCGGCCATCGCCGCCACGCTCTTTCTGTTCGGCTTGCCCCCGGGCCGCGCGCCGTCCTGGGCGCCGCTGGGGTGCCTGCTCGGCTGGATGGCGGCGGGCGGGTGGGCCGCCGGGCGCTGGACGGACCGCGGATGGAAGGGCGGACTGCTCGTCGGCTGCCTCGCCGCGGCGCTCAACCTCGTCCTCCTGGGCAGCCTCGCCGGCGGGGCGAAGCCGAACGATCTGAGCCGCCAGGGGTTGGCGCTGGCGGGCGCGTTGACGATCGCCGGCGTGGCGCTGGCCGCCGCGGGAGGCGCCCGCGGAAGCCGGCGCCGCGCCATGCGTCCGGCCTCCATCGACTGGACGGGGGTGTTCGCGCTGGTGGCCGCGGCGGCGACGTTCTGCCTGCTGGCTATCGGCGGCGCGGTCACCAGCGCCAACGCGGGATTGGCGGTGGTGGATTGGCCGAACACCTTCGGCCACAACATGTTCCTCTATCCGTTCGCGCAAATGACCGGCGGCGTGTTCTACGAGCACGCGCACCGGCTGTTTGGTTCGTTGGTGGGATTGACGACTTTGACGCTGGCGTATCACCTCCGGCGCGTCGAGCGGCGCGCCTGGGTCAAGCGGCTGAGCCTGGCCGCCATCGTTCTCGTCATCGCGCAGGGAACTCTCGGGGGATTGCGCGTCACCGGCCGGTTCACCCTGAGCGCCTCGCCGCGGGACATGGCGCCGAGCCTCGTTCTGGCCGCGGCGCATGGGATCGTCGGACAGGTGTTCTTCGCGACCCTCGCCGTGATCGCCCTTTTGGCGCTGACCGTTGCGGTGCGCGCGTGGGCCTTGTATGGAGACCAGCCGATCGTTCAGCGATTTGGGAAGGCGTTGATCGCGTTGACGGCGGCGCAGCTGCTTCTGGGAATCGGCGCGTTGATCGTCACGGGGAATCCGGCGTTGAACAATCCGCCGACGCGCGTTGAAATGGTGGTGGCGACGGCCCACCAGAGCGTCGGCGCGGCGTTGCTGGCCGTGGCCGCGGCCCATGCGGCGTGGGGCCGGCGGTTGCTGGCGGCGCAGGCTTTCCAGCCTGCGCCACTCAAGGCGGCAGGGCTTGATTCATGAATCGAAAGCGAACCCTCGCGCTGCTGGGCGCCGCGGGATTGGCGTTGATCGCCGCCAGCGCGGGGCTGTCCATTCTTTCGCCGCTGTTTGAATACACTCGGCCGATTCTCCAGCGGCCGACGGGCGCGCTGGTGTCCATCCTGATGATGGCCGGCGCGCTGTATCTCGCCCTCATTCCCCTGTTTCGACGCGCGCCGTCCGGCCTGGCGCCAATGGCCTGGATGGTAGGCGTCGGCCTCGCCATGCGCGCGCTCTACATCCCCTCGACCGTGATTCTCGAGGACGACATTTACCGCTACCTGTGGGACGGGGCGGTCGTGGCGCATGGATTCAACCCCTACGCCTTCGCGCCGGGCGAATTCCGCGCCGCGCAGGCCGGCTCGGGCCAGAAGCCGTCGGAGCTTCGGCGGTTGGCGCATGAATCCGGGATGATCATCGAGCGCGTGAACCACGCGGAGATCCGCACCATTTATCCGCCGCTGGCCCAGGGCATTTTCGCGCTCGCGCATTGGCTCAAGCCGTGGAGCGTCGTCGCGTGGCGGGCGGT
>JAPLSS010000641.1 GCA_026398515.1 Candidatus Sumerlaeota bacterium
TCCATGTGGAGCTTTGCGGCATCGCCCGCCCTGCCCGCCTTGACGACGGCCATGTGGTTGTAGCGTATGTTGCGCTGGATGGCGTCGTACTTGATGCCCATCCAATTCCCGGGGGTGTGTTCAAGGTCGCAGGTATAGCCACAGGAAAGGGCGGTCTTGCCCGCTTCGATGGCCTTGGTCAGCCGCTCGCAGAAGGCCGGAAGGCCCGTCTGCGCGCCGCCGCGCCCGTGCAGCCAATACATGACCGGATAGCGTTTGTCCCCGCTCTTCTCGTACTCTGTCGGCAGATAGATGAGATAACTGACGGGGCCGTCGATCGTGGCGCTGTGAAACGTCTCATAGCGCAGGTTGGGCGCCTCGATCGGCTCCTTGACCCACTGCGGCGGCGCGTTTTCGTCCGGCCTCGGACGCGCGGGGCGCGAAGCCGCGCGTTCGCCGGATTCGGGCGGGCGGCTTTGCGGCGCCGAGGCTTGCGCGGTCGGATTGGCCGCGCCATTTTCCACGACTTGCGCCCCATAGCGCAACGCTTCCTCCCATGCGGGATCGAAGGTCGGCTGGCCTTGCGTGCCCTTGAGAACGTCCACCGCGTAAACGCACAGGTAGTCGCAGCCGATCCGCTCGGCGGCTTTCATGATCTCCATCAACGCGCCCGCGCGGGGGCCGGAGGCGGCGTTCATCTCAAAATACAACGGGGTTTGTTTTCCCCATTCGAGGAAATCGGCGCGCCGGGGGCTATCCTCGATGTAACTGGTCTCGCGCAGGCCGTTCTGCCCGACCATGCACCCCTTGGCCACGCAGTAGGCGCCGATTTCGTGGAACTGCTGCCCTTCGAGTCCGCCGTTGTTTAGCGTGACCAGCAGCTTCGTCTTCGTGAATACGGACGTCGCCGAGTCGACGTATTGCCGAACGGTCTCCAGCCAAAGCTGGTCGGAATACCTGCGCCCGTCGCTCGCCGCCGTTTCGAGAAAGAGCGGCTTGAACGCCGGCTCGGCCTGGTCCATGCGCCCGCGATAGGGGTTGGTCTCCGCGCCGGGCGTCACATCAATAAACAGAACGTTCGGGTCGCCGTCGAACTTGCGGGCGACTTCCCGCAGGAAGCCGTCGGCGCATTCCTGGTAGATCGGGTCCCACGGCAGCGGGACTTCGGTTTGCGACTGGGGCGCCAGGATGAACTTCGCGCCCTTGTCGAACACCCACCGCGGCGTCGGGTGTTTCGCCGCCGGCTCGGGCCATCGTCCGCTGGAGGACCACATGATGCGCAGGGCGACCTTCTTGCCCCCCTCGACCCAGGGGCGAATTCGCCCATCCAGGCCGCTCCAGTCGAACACGCCCTCCTGTTTCTCCACGTCGCTCCAATACATTGTGTGCAGCGCGCCGGCGATGTTGGGATTGGCAATCGCCGCGGTGTTGGCGCGTTCGGGATACGAGGCGAAGAACAGCAGGCCGCCGGAAGAGGGGGACGATATGGACGCCGTGGACGAAATGGACGTGATGGACGGCTCGGACTTGCGAGATGAGTTTAATGCTGGCGGCTCCGAGGTTTGGCGGGTTGCGAGGCCTTTGAGATGCTTGTCGAAGAACGCCGCGACCATCTCCACGACGTCCGGCGCGTTGAACTCCGGGCCGCCGTGTTTTGCGCCAGAGAGGAAATGCAGGCTGGATTCCACGCCCGCCTTCTGAAGCGCGTCGTAGAGCAACTGGCCCTGGGGCGGCGGGACGACGGGGTCGCTGTCGCCGTGCACGATGAGAAACGGCGGATCGCCTTTGTCGACGTACGGGATCGGGTTGGCCCTGGCGGCCTTGTCTTTGTTGTCCAGGACCGCGCCGCCGATCAGTTTCGATTCGGGCGAGTCGGGCTTGGCGTGGCCTTCGTAGCCGGGCGTGACGACGAACTGCGCCAGGTCGGTCGGCCCGTAGAAGTCGCACACCGCCTGCACGCGGCTGGAGACGCCGGCGTTGTCGCCTTGATCCCACTCCTTCACCTCGCCCGAGGTCCCCAGAAGCGCGACCAGGTGTCCGCCGGCCGAAGAGCCCCAAACGCCGATGCGATCGGGATCGAGCTTGTATGTCTTCGCGTTGGCCCGCAGCCAGCGGATCGACGCCTTGCAATCCTCGATCTGCGCGGGGAACGGCGCCTCGCCGCTCAAGCGATAGTTGACGCTCGCCACCGCGTAGCCGCGCGCCACAAAGCCCTGGCGCGCCGGCAGGCACTGCTCCTTGCTGCCGCTTTGCCAGCCGCCGCCGTGAACCCAGACGATCAGCGGGAGCGGCCCCTCGGCGTTCTCCGGCAGATACAGGTCAAGCAGCAGTCGTTTCTCCCCGACGCGGCCATATTCCAGGTCGCGCTCCAGCCGCGCGCCTTCGGAGGCTTGCGCGGGCTGGCTGGCCGGCGGACGCCGAGGGGCGTTTTCCCGGCGCGGGCGCGGCTCGCCGCCCATCGCGTGGCCGGAGAGCATCGCCGCCATGACCGGCAAAGCCATCCAAAGGACACGGTTCGTCATCATGTCGCCGCCTCGCATGAGGGATGTTTCGCCAACGGTGAGTGGGTCTTATCGCCGTCTATATCCGATATGCAAACAACAATGCGCCCCTCGTAGCATCCCCACTACGATCAAATCCCGACAAAGCCGGGCCTATTTGCCGTCGGCGATGTCGCCGTAAGGTTTCCCCTGGACGATCTCTTCGAAGGAAACACGCCTTGAGCCGAGATTGGCAAGAAAATTCCGTGGAGTGTCCCAAACGGCCTTCTGGACCCGATTGGCTCGCCAGTGCGGCCCCCGAACCTCCTTCAAATACTCGCGCCTGGCCTGACAACCGATAATCCCCACCTCCGCAAACCCGGTAAGGCTGATTATGAGTCAACGATCCTCCCCCGCTTCTCGTCTCTTTCCCCGGCTCCACTCACAGCAAGCTTTATCGTGGAGCAATTCGCGACTGGGTTGCGCCCTTTGAAATTCCTGGAATTGTGGGGACGAACGATGGTAGCCTAACAAAAGGGTTGTCTCATCCGTCGAGTCGAGGCCTGGATGACGACCACGCTTGCCAAGAACGAACCAAACCCAATTGACTCGTGGGAACGATTTGTTCTCACGCTTCTCTTTGCTGGGGTGATTCGCGACGGCGCCACGGGCGCCCTTGAACCCGACGTGGGGCCGGTGTATTGGGACCTGCGGCGGCGGGCGTTGCGGAGGCATTGGTTCCAGCGGACCGAATGCTGGCTCATCGTCCTGGTGATCGCGCTCTTCCTTCTGTATTGGATTCTGCCCGCCTCGGCCCCATGGCGCCTCAAACCGGTTCTTCCTTGGCTCGTTCTCCCCGCCATTGTCATCGACGTCTTCAGGGCGTCCTTTCATCAGATGGTCCGCCTGCGCAACTCGGGAACGCTGGCTCACCTCCTGATGACGCCGCTGGAGCCGCAACCCGTCTTGAGAGACCTGCGGTTGTTTGCCGGGCGTCGTGGTGTACAAGCGCTTCTTGCTTGGATCGGGACGTTTGAGGTGGCGGCGTTTCTGGAGACGAATCCCGCGGGGCTGTTCGGCGTCGTGTGGGATCCGTATCTCTTCGTCCTCGGCGCCGCGGCTCTCTATTGGCTGGCCGCGACCCTAGGCGCTCGAATGGCCCTTGCCTGGTCGACACTGGGCTTTCCCAAGGCAGCCCTCTTCTTTGCGCTTCGCTGTCTGATCGTCCCGCCGGCGCTCCTCGCGGCAGTCTCCCTGGCTGTTCCATCCTTGGCGCTTCGGATGCTGTTCAACCTTCTCATATTGGGTTGGTGGGGATGGAGCTGCATTGAAGCGGTGCGGCGTTATATAGACTGGACCCTCATCCAAGACGCGCAATATGTCGAGCGGGTGACCGAATGGGCCTCGCAATCGCCCGGGCCTGGGGCGAGATGAGAAGGGCGTCGCGCCCCGGGCGAGAGTCTGTCATCACCCAGCCCTTTTCGGAAGCCGAGAGCGCCAGTTCAGGGATGCTTCATGCATGGCCCGCGCCTATAGGGGCCGACAGCCTGCGGTGAGCCAGCCGAACCCGCGCGTAGCCGGGGGCGCCGGCGAAGCCAAGCCCCCGGTACGGTCCCCTATTCCGTTAGCCCCGGAGGGGCGACAGACGGTGGCTTCCAACAGTCTG
>JAPLSS010000106.1 GCA_026398515.1 Candidatus Sumerlaeota bacterium
TCGCCGCTCTTTTTCCGAGGAACCCTTCTTTGGCGGCCTGAACGCGGTATGCGCCGTTTAGTTCCGCCCCATCGAAGCGATAGTGACCCTCCGCATCGGTCTTCGCGGATTGCAGGGGCGTCTGCCCCGCCGAGTCGTCCGGCGACAGGAGCGTGACGGTTACGCCCTCCAGGGGCTTGCCGCCGTCGTTCGTCACGCGCCCTCCCACGGGCTTGACCGCCGCGCCGAAAGCGCTTGAGGCGAATAGGATGACCCCCATGCCAAAGGGGGCGAGGCTGTTCCGGACAATGCGTCGAATCTTCATGCGCCGGCGCCAATCGGCCTTGGGAACGCGAAAGTAATGACACTCGCCGGAATGCAGATGGATCGAACAGCCGTCGATGCGATAACAACTGGAGTCGAACGTGACGGGGTTCATTCCGAGTCTCCTTCCAGTTCATGATACAGCGTCGCGTTGGGCGCCGTTGCCGTAAAGATGTCCGCCTCGAGCATTCCGTCGCTCGCTCGGGTGGGAATTCGCGCGATTCGACGTCCCGATAGGTCTAAACGCCAGAGACGAAGCGACTCCTTTTAGAGGATCGACTCTCTGCGCCCAAGCAAGTTCGCGACATTCCCCGCGTTGCGGCGAATCCCCGGCGGTCTACACGCGACACACGAAGGTCTTGATCTCGAAGGGCCTGACGTAGAATTGGATCTTGCCGTCGCGCAGTCGAACCGGCTTGGGCTTCTCCTCCAGGAGATTGGTCTCCACAACCGACTTGATCGGCGTCGCGAATTGGATTTCCGCGAATGATCCAGTTTTCTCCGCCTCGTAGACGCGCGCGACGAACGCGTTCTCCAACTCCGCCCAATTTATTTGCAGTCGTTCAACAGCGCCACGCCGAAACCCGTCTCGGATATATCCAGCCACTTCTGGACCGCGCACTCGAACATTGCCTTGTCTTCGTCGAGGTTCGTGTGGCGCGGCCGTTCGAGATGGCCATATTGGATTTCATAGCGGGCCATGTCCGACAGCACGCCGAGGTCGAACGCAGCCTGGAAGAGCGTATGGATCTCCTTCCACTCGATCCGGGTCTCGAAGTCGATGCGCGGGGAATCCGCCCATAGCGTCATGTCCTGCGTGACGGTGGATCGCGCGCCGATGCCGTATACGCTTCGGATACGCAACTGGACCGGTCCGTTCGACACGACGTTGCGGCTCAGGAGTCGGCCGGCCCGCGGCATGGACGGGCCGTTCTTCCGGGCCAGAAGCGCCTTCAGCACCGCATGCGCCCTGCGCATCTTCGGCCGCCAGGAAGCCTCGCCCGTTTCTTCCGGCAGCGGGTCGACGATGGCGATCACATCTTCGAGACCGTTCTGTATCTCATTGCGGCGCAGGCTGGCGGCGTCCATGCCCTGCATCAGACGGCGCAAGACGAGGAAGCCATAGTAGAACGCGCACACATCGTCGCGCGCGATCACGATGTCGATGTGTTCGTAGTGGTCTGAATCCTTGGATATTCGGAGTCCCTTCTCACTGTTGTCGATGTGTCCGCCGCGCCGGGTGTGCCCGCAATACGCTTCCAGGGCCAGGTGGTATTTCCTGCCTTTCGCCGCTTTCAAGTCGATGCACATAACAGTGTGGTTGGTCGTGGGCGTATTGATCGCGCGCCCGTCAAAGACTCCCTTCGCCTCGCCGTTGACGAACAACAGGGTCTCCAGCGCGCCCGTTTTCGCCTTCACGAAGAGCCGTTTGCCGGCGCAAGGGGCCGTCGCCGTGAAGTCGCAGACAAACCAACGCGTGAGCCAATCGCCGGCCCACGTCGTGTCGCGCGCGATCGGTTTCCACGAGACGCCCCGCGGCTCCGACCGCAGGTGTTCCTTCGTGTCATAGTATTTCGCATCCAGCCGCGCGACCGTTTCATAACGCAACGCCCGGTACGAGTTCTCGATGCGATTCAGTTTGATGAGCATCTGACTCGCGAGGTTCATCGAGATTCTCCTCTATATACAGAGATTTGGCAGGATCGCCTTTCTTCGGTGGCGCTTTCCTTGGCTTGGGAGCGATGGGCGCGAAGGCGCGTCTGCCCCCGCCCGAGAGCCCCATCGCGGCTCCTACTGTTTGACCAATCTCATGGCGATGTCCGCCCATTCCCAGAGGCGTTGGGGCTGGTAGCGCACGGTGCTGATGTCCTTGAGAATCAACTCGACCGGGCATCCGTGGCGCCGGCAGCGGTCCAGCGTGTCGCGCAGGTCGGCTTCCACGGCGGCGGGCGACCAGGGGTCGCGCGCCAGGAAGGCCGGGCTGGGCTTGCGCGAGAAAACGAAGTCGCGGCCGATCTGCTCGGCGCCGCGCTCCACGTCCACCCACGGGCTCATCGAGATCTTGCGCACGTGGGGAATCTTCCTGATGATATCCAACTTCCGGTCAAGCGGCTCGCAGCAGCCGTAGTACACCAGGCCAAACCGCGCATACCAGCGGTTCGCATAGTCCAATTCGAATTCCTGGTGCATCGCCGGGGAAACCCCGGAGAAAATCTGGGCCTGGCCGGATGCCCAAAGGTCCTTCGCCCGGGGCCGGCGCGGGTCGAAGCCGGGGACGGGCAGCTCATCCGAATACGCCCCCGTGCAATGGATCAGCGGCTGCGGATAACCGAGCAAGCCCTTCTCCTCCAATTGGTCGAGCATGGAAAGCGAGGCGTCGGTGAGCCGGCGCATGATCGCGTGAATGAACTCGGGCCGCTCGGTCAGGTCGAAAAACAGGCTCTCGGTCCCGTGCCATTGGACAATCATGTCCCACGGGCGAAACATCGTGGGCATCCCCTGCATGCGCACGTCGAGGATGCCGTCGAACAATTCGTGCGCCCTTTCCTCCGCGCGCGCCGTGGCCTGCTCGTCCAACACGATCTCCGGCGTCTTGATCCTTTGGATGTCGTCCTCGGTCTTGAGTTGATCGATGTACGAATGGCCGACCACCGGGTTCTTCGGATCGCTTGCCGCAGTCTGTTGGATGGTTTGGATGCCGAACCCGGCGCCGCGGATGGCCTTGGGGATGCTGATCGCCGGCTCGGCCACCATGTCCACGGGCATATGCTTCCAAGAATAGAGAATGCGGCGCAGCTGCGTTTCGAGAGAACGCACGAACGGCTCCTTCGTCTGCAGCGCCAGTTCGCCGTCGACGTCCATCTCGTGCCACGGAATCTGATCGATTCGGAACATGGGCCGCACGGGCTTGAGTCCGTTCAGCGCCTTCCACAGGCGAATCGTCTCTGCCTGCGCCGGGAGCGCCGCGATTTCGGCGACCCGGCTGGCCAGGGTCTTCAGGATCTCCCGGCTCTTTGCGTCAATGGGCATGGTCAGTCGCTCCTTCTTGGATCGGGATCTCCGTCGTGGCTGCGATTTCGCCGCGCAGGAGGCGCCGCCCGGCCTGCGTGAGGCGCAGATACCAGTCGCTCGGCAGGCCTTCGTAGGTTTGGAACGGCAGGATATCGAGCGGTTTGCCGTTGTAGAGCGCCGGCGGATCGTTGGTGTTTTTGTTGATCGCCGTGCCTTCGTCGACCTCGTCGAACATGGCGATGAAGACCGTGTTCACATTGAGCTTCTTGAGCGCCAGCCACTGCTCCCAGTAGAATTGCCCCCCGCGCCTTGGACGCGTGGAGGTTTGCGACGGATCGGTGATCTTCTTGAGGTGATTCCAACTGAACCCGGGATAGATGGTCGGAATCCACAGGGCGCCATTGTCTTCGAAGTATTTCTTATCCTCCTCCCACCAGGTGGTATTCGCCTGGGATTCATGATGCGCGTTCATGAACGTATGGCCGATGTTCCATGGAATGTAGGCGTCAAACCTCTTGCTACACTCCTGCCAGTCCACTGGATACTTATGCCAATTCCAATTCCCGCCGCTCACGAGAAACGCCTGATACTTCCCCGGCGTGTGAAAGTAATCAATGAAGCGGTTAATCTGCCGGGCATCGATGGGCCGTCTCGCATCATGGATGAAATCCCAGACGTTGACGACCGGCATGCCGTTGTGGCGCAGATACCGCGGGCCGGTGGCGATTCCGCCGTCGACCATCTGCCGCCAGTTGTTCGTCACCCGCGTGAACACCTCGTCGGGGGTGCCTTTGGCGCCGGCGAGATCGTAGGAGAGCGCCCAGACGCGGCCGGTCTTGGCCGCGGCGTTGATCACATGCTGTATCACTTGCATATGCGAAGGATACATCGCTTCGCCGGGCTGGCCGGGAAACCCGATAGCGAAATGCTGCACCCAGGCGCCATCGACGTCGTAGTCGCGCATCCACTCGAAATGCAGCTGAACGACTTGGGGATCGCAAGCGCTGTAGCAGTAGGACGGATTGCCTTTCGCATCCGTGAAGCCGGGCGCGGGATATTTCCGTATGGAGCCATAGGCGGACATGTCGGGCCAGAAGTCGGTGTGAACGGTGGACGGGTCGCACATCGTCTTCTTCTCGAACCAGTGCGCCCAGTCGACATTCGCCGCATCGCCCGGACAGCGAAACCAAGCCTGGTACCCGGCCATGACCTTGCCGGCGAGGGTCGAGTTATCGACAACACTTTCGCTCGTCGCCGTCGCCGCGGACACGGCGCGCATGATGAGCGTGATCGAGACAACACCAGCAACCGAGAGGAACATAGATGTATTTCGCTTCATTGCCGCCGACTCCGGATGACATGGTTCATGGGAGACGAGGTCTTCGCCAGCTTCACGCTATCTACCGCGCCGGCTGGGCCGGAGCGGAGCGGGGTTGCTCTCTCGTATCGGGGGGCCTTTTCCCAGGCGTTTGAGAGGCCGGGGTGGTCTTCGGCGGAACGCCGGTTTTCTTCTTCGGGGGGAGCGGCGGCGCTTGAGGGGCGATGTGCTCCTTCGTGACGAATGTGCGGACGAAATCACGCACAGAGCGGGTGAAAGTGAAGTCGGCCGTTTCGGGCACGGAGCGCGATGGCGCGCCCACCCAGCTTTCGATGACATATTGATCCGGGGCGCCGTCCACCAGCGCGTAGTCGTAACCTTGCTGCATGATCGACACATACCACGCGGCGTCGTCGGCAATGCCTTTGCGCTGCAAGGCGGGATAGCCAGAGGCCCAGTAGATCAAACTGAAGGGCAGGTTTTTCTCGCGGCAGTGGCGCTCCAATTCGCGGACCTCCTTCCAGCTCCCCTCGTTTCGCACGACAAAGACCGCCCAGTTCACGTCCAGCCGGTAGAAGTCCAGGCCGCGGACTTTCATTTCGGCGAGCCGCTTGCTCAGCGCGTCGATCCACCAGTAGTGGTCCGCCAAGGGGATGGACGGATAGGTCTCTATGTCGCCGATCTGAATCCGCGGGAAGTTTTTGCGGACGAGCGCGATGTAGTTGGCGGTTTCCTGGACGGCGTACGCGTCCGGCTTCTTGATGTCCATGCGGCAACACTTGAGCGGCTCATCCATAGCGACGGCGTAAATGTCGCCGCCAAGGCGCTCGATGCGTTCCCACATGGGCCGTTCCTTGGCGAAGACCGCCTCGCCGGTGACGCCCCAGGGTTTGACGGCGCCGACCTCCATCCCCAGCTTCAGCCCCCACTGCTTCATCATGGCGAACCACTGCTTCAACTCGTCGTCCTTGAATTGCTTGGTGAAGTTGAGATCCGTGTAGAAGAGCGCGTCGGCAAGCGCGCGCGTCTCCTTCCACTCGTCGGGATGCTCGAACAACTCGCGGAAACACTTCCCATCCTGGGCGGCCGGGGGCCCCATCCAGACGACCGGCTTTGCGCCGGCGGGCTGCGCCATGATCCGAGGAGCGAGAAGCGACAGAGCCGCCAAGCCCCAGAAGATACGCAACGACCGCCGCATCGCGCCATTCGACGGGTGTTTCATAGACAGTTCCTCCCGAAGATGACTTACCATTGCGATGAGGATCGCAGGACGCGTCCTTGGAGTCAACGGATCCCCATCCTGGGCGCCTGCACAACGATGCTCATCCTACCGAATCTCGGCGAGCGGCATGGCGCCATGATGCGCTTGTCGGGACGCAAGGGATCCTCAAGGCTCGCGCCAGCGAGCGAATTGCCCTGATGCGGCAGGCCACGAAGGTGTTGACGTGGGTCAAAACCATCTCTTGATTGGAATCGCCTGATTCCCTATCCGGCACGATTCGAAGCGCTTCTTTACACTCAACAACTTCACCCGCAATTCCTTAGTATTCTCCTGGGCCAAGGCGAAACGGGAGATTCCCAACTACCGGCAGGAGATCCGCTGGAGCGAGGGCGCCAGGGAGACGCTGGAATCCATGCGCCCGGCCAAGTGGAAATCCTGCGTCGGCGACACCCTGTATGACTCCATGGTCGACGAGGCGCTCCGGATGGGGATGGACGTCGAGCCGGCCTGAGGAATCCGCCGCGGCGCCCTGGATCTCGAAATACGAAAGCCCAATCGCCAGACCCGGAGGGTCCGGCCGGGAGCGACCTTGCGCGTCCGCGGATGAACGAGTCCAAGTCAGCCGGAACCACGGGCGGGGCGAACACCGTGAAGCGGATCTTGTTTCCCCGTCGAAGGAAGCGGGGAAGCGGCCTGAGTCCATATCGTCGGAAAACCGCGAGCAAGCTCTGCCATCCGGGGTTCCAGCATAGCCGAACCGGCGCGGCTCCTGCGAAGCGTCCGGATAGACGAAATCCAATCGCGCGGCAGAACAGAAGCATGGCGGTCCCGGCAGCAGAGGTGGATACGCCAGAGCGCTGCAAATACAAATCTTGGCCCGAAGAATCCAGGGAGACGCAGTGAAGCATCGCATAGCGGGTCCCTCGCAGGGCTGGAGTTATGGAGTCGATGGAATGCGCCGATTGGCGCTGAAGATGAGCGGTCGAGTCGTTTGTCGGCGCTCTGTTCGCATCTTCCGTCCAGACGCGGTCAAGGGCGGTTTGCCAGGAGTGAGCAACGATGACGAATGCGGGACCTAGCACATCTTCCGGCCAGGGGCTGACGCAAGCCGAGGCTGAAAAGCGGCTGCGGGAATTCGGATACAACGAGTTGAAGGAAAAGGAAGTCAACCCCTGGCTTCAATTCCTCTCCTATTACTGGGGCCCCATCCCCTGGATGATTGAAGCGGCCGCCTTGCTGTCCGCTGTCGTGACCAACTATGCGACGTACCGCATCGCGGAGACCATTCGCGTTCTCCTGTTCATGACCCTGTCGATCCTGGTGTTCAACTTCTATCCCGTGACCGCGGTGATGATCGTTCTTCTGGCGCTGCTGAACGATGGAGCGATCCTGTCCATCGCCTACGATCGCATCGAGGGGTCGGATCGGCCGGAGCGCTGGAATATGCCCGTGGTTCTCGGGATCGCCACCCTGCTGGGGATCTTCGGAGTGTTCGCGAGTTTTGGCCTCCTCTATTTCGCGGAGAAACTGGCGCCGTCGCTTTGGCATGTGACGGTCTCCCGCGACGTGAGCCAGGCGGCTCTTTCGCCCCGGAGAAGGAGGAGCGCCGTGAGCGCGTAATGACGGTTGCCATGGCGGCATAGGTCTTGCGCGGATTCGCCGATCGGCCCTGCTTTGGATTGATCCGGCAAGACCGATGCCGCCATGTGGTCTTCAGCCGTCGCGGTGGAACCCCTGCCGGCGCCACAATGAACAGCAAATCCATTCTCGCAAGAGAAGAAGGAGACTCCAATGGCAGTTCAACTGGAGTGCAAGGAAGAAGGGAAGATCATCGAGGTCAGCGCAAGCGGCAAACTGACGGCGGAGGACTATGATCGCCTCGGCCCGGAGGTGGAGCAGCAGGTGAAGAAGCACGGCAAGATCCGCGTCTTATTCATCATGAGCGATTTCCACGGCTGGACGGCCGGCGCGCTGTGGAAGGACATCCAATTCGATCTCAAGCACTTCGCCGACATCGAGCGACTGGCGCTGGTCGGCGAGCGCCGGTGGGAAAAGGGCATGGCGGCCTTCTGCAAGCCGTTTACAACCGCCAAAATCCGCTACTTCGACCACGAGCGCCTGGACGAAGCGAAGAGATGGGTTACGGAGTAGCGCTCTGAGAAACCCGCGCGCGTTTCTCGGAATCCGGTTTGTAACTCGATCCTCATTCCCTGGCATGCCGATTGCTTGCGATTTTGAAATGCGTTGCCATCCGCTGTGATTTCCTATAAAGTGATCGGTTTGACAAGGCCGATCGCCAAGGGGGTCCCTGTGAAGAGCCGAAAAGACATCCTGCCTCCGAGGGCCCACGGGGGCGCGCTGCGCGTGGCGGGCCTGATCGCCGGCGTGGTGGCCGGCTTGGCCGCCGGGACCGCGTTTTGGCACGGCCGCGCAGGGCAGGCCATGGCCGGCGAACCCGCGGCGGCGCCATCCGCCGCTGTGACGAAACAAGACGCGCCAGCGCCCGCCGCTGTCAAAACTCTTTACACATGCGGCATGCACCCGGAGGTGGTAGAGGACAAGCCGGGCAATTGCCCGAAGTGCGGCATGAAACTCGTGCCCATGGACCCCGACCGCGCGCGCATGATCCTGGAGGCCCGCGGCGAGTCGGTCGCGCAGGCCCCCGCAGCCCCGAAGGAGCGCAAAATCCTGTATTGGCGCTCGTCCATGGACCCGGCCTACATCCGCAACGAGCCAGGCAAGGACCTGATGGGAATGGATCTCGTCGCAGTGTACGCGGATGAAACTCAGGGCGGCCCGACCATCCGGATCGATCCCGTGACGGAGCAGAACATGGGGCTGCGATACGACGTCGTGCGGCGCGGTCCGGTCGACCGGGTGATCCGCACCGTCGCCACAGTGGCCTACGACGAACAGGGGCTGGGAACCGTTACGACCAAGACGGACGGCTGGGTCGAGAAGGTCTACGTCAATGAAACCGGGGAGCAAGTCCACAAGGGCGATCCGCTCTTCGAGTTCTACTCGCCCGACCTCTACAGCGCCCAGGAGGAATACCTTGTCGCCCTGCAGGACCAGTCGAAAGCCCAGTCCCTCGGCGAAGCCGCCCGCATGGCGGAGCAGCGCCTGCGTTCCGCGCGCGACCGGTTGCTCCTGTTCGACATCGGCCAAGACCAGATCGACGAACTGGAGAAGAGCCAGACCGTCCGCAAGACGCTGACAATCGGCTCGCAGCTGACCGGCATCGTCACCGAGAAGAAGATGGTCGAGGGCGACCGCCTGATGGCGGGCATGCCGGCCTACAAGATCGCCGACCTGTCCAACGTCTGGGTCATGGGCAAGGTGTATGAATCCGACCTGCCTTACATCAAGTTGGGCCAGGAAGTTCAAATGACCCTGGACTACCTGCCGGGCCGCACCTACGTCGGGCGAATCACCTACATCTACCCGTATCTCGACCAAGCCACGCGCGAGATTCCCGTGCGCGTCGAGTTCCACAACCCCGGCTACGACCTGAAACCCGGCATGTACGCCACCATCGAGATCAACAGCCAGGTGTCGGCGGACTCCGTGCTCGTCCCTGACATGGCCGTCATCAACACCGGCACGCGCGAGGTGGCGTTTGTTTCGGCCGAGCCGGGGCGCTTTGAGCCGCGCGAAGTCAAGACCGGAGCGCGGACCGGGACGAACGAACTGCAGGTCCTTTCGGGTTTGGCGCCGGGCGAGAAGGTGGTGGTCAGCGGCCAGTTCCTGCTCGATTCCGAATCGCGCCTGCGCGAGGCCGCGCTGAAAATGCTGAAACCTGGATTGGTCAATACGAATGCCATCTTCGCCAAGGGCCCTGCCGAAGAAGTCAAGATGGCCATGCCGGGCTCGGCGCCGGCGGCCAGCCAGCCCGCGCCGAAGGCCCTCAAATACGTCTGTCCGATGCCCGCTCACGCCGGCATCCTCTACGACAAGCCCGGCGATTGCCCCCTGTGCGGCATGAAACTCGTGCCGGTCCAGCCGTGGCAGGAGCAGGAGAGCCCGGTGGCCTTCTACACCTGCCCCATGCCCGAGCATTCCATGGTGCGATCGGACAAGCCGGGCAACTGCCCCTTGTGCGGCATGACGCTGATCCCCGTGACCCGCGACGAGGCTTCGCGGTTCCAGCAGGTCAAGCCGTCCGAGATTCCCAAGACGCTTTACACGTGCCCCATGCCGGCCGACGCCGACGTGGTCTCCGACAAGCCGGGCGACTGCCCGAAATGCGGGATGAAGCTCGTGCCGACCAGCAGCGTGCCGCATGGCAAGCAGGCCGAGGAATTGTGGCACAAAGAGCGCCCGACGACAGGGACCCTGACACTGAAGCCCGCCGCCCCGGCGCAAGGGGAAACGATGGAAGGCATGCCGGGAATGAAACCGGGGACCTGAGGTCGTAGCGCGGGTTTTGGGCTGTAACGATCCCGACTGAACGCCGCGCTCCCGAGGAACCGCCCATGATCAAACGCATCATCCAGTTCTCCCTCGGAAACAAATTTATCATTCTCCTGATGATGGTCGGCCTTGTTGCGGGCGGCGTTTTCGCCCTCGAGCGGATTCGGCTGGACGCGATTCCCGACCTGTCCGACGTGCAGGTGATTATCTTCACCGAATACCCCGGCCAGGCGCCGCGCATCGTCGAAGACCAGGTCACCTATCCACTGACCACCAAGATGCTGTCGGTCCCCTTCGCCAAGGTGGTCCGCGGTTATTCGTACTTCAATTTCTCCTTCGTCTACGTGATCTTTGAGGACGGGACCGACATGTACTGGGCGCGAAGTCGGGTCCTCGAATACCTGTCGCAGATGCAGTCGCAATTGCCCGCGGGCGTCACGCCGCGCCTGGGCCCCGACGCCACCGGCGTCGGCTGGGCGTTCCTGTACGCGCTGACCAGCGACAAGCGCGACCTGGCCGAACTGCGCTCGATTCAGGACTGGCATCTGAAATACGAGCTGACCGGCGTGCCCGGCGTCAGCGAGGTCGCCACGGTGGGCGGGATGGTCCGCCAGTATCAGGTCACCGTCGACCCCGACAAACTGCGCGCCTACGGCATTTCCATCAACCAAGTGCGCATGGCGATCGAACGCTCGAACAACGAGGTTGGCGGCGGCACGATCGAACAGTCTGAAACCGAATACATGCTGCGTGGCGAAGGCTACATCGGGACGTTGACCAAAGAAGAGCAGGAAAAGGCGCAGCGCTCCGGGACCTCCCTCGACCTCGCCCGGCGCGCCAAGTCCGTCGAGCAACTCGAAAACGTCGCCGTCGGCGTGCGCGAGGACGGCACGCCGATCCTGATTAAGAACCTGGGCATGGTCGCCGTCGGCCCCGAAATGCGGCGCGGCATCATTGACTGGAACGGCCAAGGCGAGGCGGTCGGAGGCGTCGTCGTCGCCCGCTATGGGGCCGATACGTTGAAGACCATCCGCGGCGTCAAAGACAAGCTGGACGAGCTGCGCAAATCGTTGCCGCCCGACGTGCAGATTCACACGGCCTACGATCGCACTGCGCTGATCGACCGCGCCATCGACACCCTGCGCCACACCCTGATCGAGGAATCCATCATCGTGTCGCTGGTGATCATCATCTTCCTGCTTCATCTCCGCAGCGCGCTGGTGCCCATCCTGACGCTGCCGCTGGCGGTGCTGGCCAGTTTCATCATCATGTATTTCCAGGGGCTTGGGGCGAACATCATGAGCCTCGGCGGCATCGCCATCGCCATGGGCGCGATGGTTGACGCCTCGATCATCATGGTCGAAAACATCCACAAGCATTTCGAGCAGGAGAAAGGGGCGCGCTCCCACTGGGACATCATCCGCGACGCCTGCGTCGAAGTCGGGCCAACCCTGTTCTATGCGCTCTTGATCATCACCGTCAGTTTCCTTCCCATTTTCACCCTGGAAGCGCAGGAAGGGCGGCTGTTCAAGCCCTTGGCGTTCACCAAGACCTACGCCATGGGTTCGTCGGCCTTTCTCGCCATCACCGTGTCGCCCGTGCTCGCCGGCTTCTTCATTCGCCGTACGCTCCTGCCGGAGGCGTGGTCTCGCCTGCGCCAGTTGGCGGCGTTGTGTCTAACGCCGCTGGCGCTGGCGGCGATCGTCTTCCTGGCCACCGGGAGCTTGAGGTCCGCAGCCAAGCCACTATGGCTGGGGATGACGCCGTGGACCTGGCTGGCCTTGCTCGTGGGGGCGATCGCGTTCGGAGCTCTCCTGCCGCAGAGCCTCCAGCCCGAAGAGCGCAATCCCATCAACCGCTTTCTCATCGGGACCTACCATCCGCTTCTCGAAGGCATTCTGCGCCGCCGGGCGCTGTGCTGGACGGTCCTGTTGGTTGCGGTGGCCGCCATGAGCTCGCTCATCTATCCGTTCCGGCATCTGGGCAGCGAGTTCATGCCGCCCCTGTACGAAGGCGACTTTCTATACATGCCTACGGCCATGCCGGGGCTCAGCGTCGGCAAGGCGCGCGAGGTCCTTCAGCAAACCGACAAGATCATCCGGTCCTTCCCGGAGGTGGCGACCGTCTTCGGGAAGATCGGCCGGGCCGACACCCCCACCGACCCGGCGCCGATGATGATGATCGAAACCACGATTCAACTGAAGCCGGAGACCGACTGGCCGGCCGTCGACATCCTGGACGACGCCGGGAACATCGTCGCCCATCGCCGGCGCACCCCGAGCGAACTCAGCGCCGCCATGGACCGCCAGATCAAGTTTCCGGGGCTGACCAACGCCTGGACCATGCCCATCCGCACCCGCATCGACATGCTTTCGACCGGCATCAAGACCCCCGTGGGCATCAAGATCGACGGCCCCGACCTGGACACGCTCCAGCGGATCGGCGAGCAGGTCGAAGGCGTTGTGCGCGGCGTGCCGGGCACGTTGAGCGTCTACGCCGAGCGCGTCAGTGAAGGGCGTTACATCAATTTCATTCCCAACCGCTACGAACTGCAACGGTATGGCCTGACCGTCGCCGACGCCCAAGACGTGTTCGTGACCGCCGTCGGCGGCATGAACATCTCCACCACCGTCGAGGGTCTGGAGCGCTATCCCATCAACCTGCGCTATCCGCGGGACCTTCGCGACAATCTCGACGCGCTCAAGGGCGTTCTCGTGCCGGCCGGGAAAGACCAGCAGATCCCCCTCGGGCAGTTGGGCGATTTCGTCGTCGAAACCGGCGCGCCGCAGATCACCAGCGAACAGAGCCGCCCCAACGCGTGGATCTACGTGGACCTCAAGACCAGCGACATCGGCGCCTATGTGGCCAACGCCCGGCGCAGCGTCGACGACGCCGTTCGCGATGGGCGGATCGAACTGCCGGTCGGATACACGATTTCCTGGTCGGGGCAGTATGAATACATGCAACGGGCGAAGGAGCGGCTCTCCGTGGTGATTCCCTTGACGCTGCTCATCATCCTGATGATCATCTATTTGAACACCAAGAGCCTAACCGAGACCGCCATCGTTATGCTGGCCGTGCCGTTCAGCCTGGTGGGCGCCTTCTGGCTGCTGTGGGCGCTCGGGTACAACTTGTCGGTCGCGGTCTGGGTGGGTTTGATCGCGCTGGCCGGCCTGGACGCTGAGACGGGCCAGGTCATGCTGCTCTATCTGGAACTGTCGTACGAGCGTTGGAAGAGCGAGGGCAAGCTCATCGACTTGGCCGCCCTGCGCGACTCGATCTACCATGGCGCGGTCCAGCGCGTGCGGCCCAAGGCGATGACCGTCGGCGCGCTGCTGTTCGGCCTGTTGCCGATCTTGTGGTCGACCGGCTCGGGCGCCGACACGATGAAGCGCATCGCCGTGCCGATGATCGGCGGCATCGTGACCAGCTTCATTATGGAATTGCTTGTTTACCCGGTGATCTACTACCTCTGGCGAGGGCGAGGTATGGCCAAAGGTTGAGTCTTATCTGAAATCCTTGTCGTCTTGCCCGAGATTCCGCCCGTGGGGGATTAAGATCCCTTATGTCGCTTCTACACTGATCCCCATGCGAGGGGAAATGCGCCGCCATGACACGCAAACCACCTTTCGCCGCGCTTGTCTGCGCTGTCATCCTTTTGTTCGCCTCGGGCTGCGTCCATCGGCCTCGCGCCAACACGCCATCTGGCTGGCGCGCGGCGATGCAGCCGTCGATCGATACGGTGGCCAAACAGGAGATCGCCGACGGCCTGAGCCTCCATCGCGCGCTCGCGCTGGCGCTGGAGCGCAATCCCGGCATTCAAGCCGAACGGGCGCGTTGGCGCGCAGCCATCGCCGTGGAGCCGCAAGCCGTCACGCCGCCGGACCCCATGCTCGAATTCGACAACCTGAAGACCGGCGCGGTCTCGAAGGAAGTGATGATCGGCCTCACCCAACAGATTCCCTGGTGGCAGAAGCTGTGGACGATGGGGAAGATGGCCGCCGCCGACTCCGACATCGCCCGCCTGACATACGAGGCGGCCGTGCGCGACCTGATCGTCGATGTCAAAGACTCGTATTACGAACTATATTACCTGGATCAGGCGCAAGACATCACCCGGACCATCGAGACGCTGTTCCGCAACGATGCCGTGCTGGCCTATCAAGAGCTGGCCGGCGGGCGCACCCAGCTGAACGAGGCTTTTCGCGCCGAGAGCCAATCGGCGCAGCTCGCCTACGACCGCATCCTGTTGACCGAACAGCGCGCTTCCCAGGCCGAACGTCTGCGATCCTTGCTCAATCTGCCCCCGGGAACGGCGATCGGCCCGGTCCGAACCGCGCCGGTCTACGAGATCGCCGACGGCGTGGAACCGCTCTACGAGCGGGCCGAGATCTACTCCGAGTCCCTCAAGACCCGGGGATTGGAGATCGTAAGGGCGCGCTACGAGACGTTCCTCGCGAAACTCCAGCGCGTCCCCGACGCGACGGTTGGCGCCACGCTGGTCCGCATCGGCTCGGCGCCTAAGGAGATGAACGCGATGGGCGAGAAGGTGAAGCCCAAGGAGGACAAAGTCCCTTCCGTGGGCCTCCTGTCGATGTCCTTGCCGATCTGGGAATGGAGGAACCGTGCGCTTGTCCAGGAGAAGCAGGCTCTCGAAGAGGCGATGCGCCGCGACGCCCTGGAGGAGACGAACGCCGTCCGCCGCGCGGTGGCCGAGGCGTATTTCGCCGCGCGCCTGACGGACCGGTTGGCCTCCCTGTACCATGACACCTTGTTGCCGCAGGCGGAGAGCGTCATGCGCCAGGCCGAGATCGATTTCCGCAACGACGTGGCTTCGTTCTCCAGCCAGTTGGAGTCGACGCTGGCCTACCACAACTTCCTGCTGGCCTATCACCGCGCGCTGGCCGACCACGGTCAGGCGATCGGACGGCTGGAGCAGGTCATCGGCGCCACGGCTGACCCGCACCCCGACGATCTCAAGGAGTGAGGCGATGAAACGTTTCGCGTCGTTCGCGTCCCTGGCGTCTCTGGTGTTCCTTGCGGCCGGTTGCACCCCTCACTATCGGAAGGCTCTCGAGCTCTATCGCCGCAACGAGCCCACGCCATTCCATAAGAAGACGCTGGAATGGACGGCCGCGGCCGAGCGGGCGACCAGCGCGACGCTGGTCTCCGCGCAGGGCGGCGCTCCCGCGCCCGGGGCTGTCGAGACAGGGAGGCAGGGAGACGAGGACGAGGTCTTTCTGCGCCTCGCCAGTGAGTTCGTCGGCGTCGCGCCGGACAGCCTCGCCCGGCGCCTCAAGCCATTTCGCGACGTCGACGAACGAGAAGACAGGTTGAAGAGACGGCTTGACCCGTGGGAGTTCGATCTGGCGGTTCTTCTATTCAATCCAGAAATCAAAGCCGCCCGCGACCGCTGGAAGGCCGCGCTCCGGCAATTCGACCAGTCCGAATACCTGGAAAACCTGGTGGCTCAATATCGAACCTTCACGCGTTACTTGAGCATCGAGGCCGGCGAGAACGTCGAGACCGGCGATATGATCCACACGCAGATGATGCAGAGCTATTTCCCCTATCCAAGTTCCATGGCCCTCAAGGGGGAGATGATCCGCCAAATGGTCCGCATGGCCGAACTGGACTGGCAACGCGCGATGCGCGAGGCCGTGGTTCAGGCGGATGCCGAGTTCTACGAATACCAATTCGACGGCCGCGCAGAAGGGACAGTGCGCGAGAATATCACCCTGGTCGAAAACCTCTTGTCGGTCATTGAGGACCGCTATCGCGCCGGCGCCGCGTCGCAGGCCGACCTTCTCAAGCAGCAGACCGAGCTGGCCCGGCAGAGGAACATGCTCCAGGACATCAGCGCCAAACGCACCGCCTCTCTAGCGCGCCTCAACGCCTTGATCCACCGGAAGCCGACCGCCCCGCTGGGACCGCCCGCCGAGGACGACGCGGTCGACACGGCCCCGTCGTTCGCCGGCCTTCTGAAAACAGCTCTGGCGTCGCGCCAGGAAATCCTGAAGCAACAGGCGATGATCGCGCGCGAGGACGTGGCCATCCGCATGGGCGAGGCCATGAGCCGCCCGCTGGCCTCGCGCGGCTACAGCAACTTCGAACGCGGCATGATGCCCGAAGCCTCGGCAGGCGAATCCATGCCCTCGTTCGGCCTGCAAGCCAAGACCGTCGACCGGCCGGCCTTCGCGCAAGTGGAGTCTTACCTGGCGGAGTCGCGCGAACGCCTGGCGGCGGAGCGGAAAATGCTGGAGCAGGAGACAGCGCAGACGGGCGCCGAGGCTGAGTCCATGATCCAGGATCTCGACGTGGCCCGCCGGGAAGTCGACCTGGTCCGCGACATCGTGCTGCCGCAAAGCCGCTCGGCCTACGAAACCACCCTCAGCGCCTATTCCTCCAACCGCTCCAGCTTCCTCGATCTGCTCGATGCCGAGCGCATGTTGGTTGACTCCAGCCTTGAGCTGCACGAAGCCCGCCGCACGCTCAACCAGGCCCTGGCGCGCGTTCCCAACGTGGCGGGGCGGTTCGTGCGCTCGGGCATTGCGCCGGCCGGCCAGGAGAGCCCTGGGCCTCCGGAAGCAGAACGCGATGGCCGAGAGTCCCGCTGAAGCGGAAAGCCCCGCGCCGCCGGCGCGGCCGATTCGTCCTTCGGTATTCAGCGCCCTGGCAATCCTTGTCGGGATCATCGCCGGGCTGGGCGCAGTCTTCTTCCGCGATCTGATCGCCTTCTTCCACAACCTTCTGTTCCTGGGCCGGCTCTCCTTGCAGTACGACGCCAGCCAGCACGCCCCGGTCAGCCCCTGGGGGCCATGGTGATCAGGCGGTTGCGGAGTCAGCCGCCCCGCGCGGTTCATGAGGCCGCGCGTTGCTTCCCACGGCGTAAGTTACCAGTTACAGTATGGGCTTAGAAAGGCAATTTCGCCTCGCGTCTCTCTGCCACGCCTCTAACCCGAGGAGGTCCGCAGCCACATTTCCCATACGTGCCAACC
>JAPLSS010000450.1 GCA_026398515.1 Candidatus Sumerlaeota bacterium
CAGTATCTTATCACGAACGGGCGCGAGATTCAGGTTCACACCTCGTCTGAGGCGGAAGAGAGCAATCTCCATCTCGGTCTGATGGGTCCGTGCATGGCTCTGCTCCTTCATCAGCGGGGCGAAGTGGTCTTTCACGCCAGCGCCGTCGAGATCCAAGGCAGGGCAGTCGCGTTTCTGGGAAATTCGGGAGCCGGAAAGAGCGCCGTGGCCTTGACGCTTACCCGCCGGGGGAACTCTCTGCTGTCTGACGACCTTGGCGTGGTGCGATGTGTTGAGGGCGTCCCGGTGGTGATGCCAGCCTTTCCGATCATCCGAATGTGGCCCGATGTCATCTTGAGCCTTGGCGGCGAACCGGAAGCGCTGCCGCGTGTTCGCTCCAATCATGACAAGAGGTCGGAACGGTTTCGTGCAGGGTTCTCGCCGTCGCCCGTGCCTCTCTCGCGCCTTTATGTGTTAGAGTATGGCGAGGCCTTGGAAATCGAGCCAATCCTGCCGCGAGACGCGTTGAAGGAGATGATCCGGCATCTCTACGTGGCTCCGTATGGGCTCGACTTGCTCCGCGTCATTGGCCTCGGTACGGTCTTCGATAAGTTTGGAGCACTTGCTGCGAGAGTCCCGGTCTTCCGCCTCAGGCGCCCCAGGGATCTCGGCGCGTTGCCGGAAATCGCACGGGCCGTCGAAGAGCACATGGGTCGCGAATTCTGATCTTGGCAGCTGCTCCCTCTGCGCCCAGACGTGTGTCGGCTATCTAGGGGGGCTTGGTCTCTGTTCGATGCTACGCGCGAAATCCCTCGTTTTCATCTTTGTCTCGGTCTTGGCCGCGCTCGCCTCGGCGTCGGCGCCAGGGGTCGACGCCCAACCTTCCCGCGACCTGGACATCATTCTGCAGCAGGCAAGAGCCAATTGCGATCGCTTCGCTTCCTTGGCCTTTTGCTCCGATTTCCTGGAATTCGACAAGCCGGAGCCCAATCCCGATCTTGCTTCCGCTCTTCTCCGCGATGTTCCGGTCTCGCACTCTCGCGACGAATTCTGCCGCGATCCCGACCGCTTCGCCGATGTCCTCGTACGCGAAGCCCGCGTCAACGGAACGCTCCAATATGAACGCGAACAGCACGCCGTCTGGGACGGTCATCAGCTGTTCGCAATCGATTCTGGCCTCGCTTCTGAAACAACGCAGACTTTGACCTCGGTGAGATTCGATGCCCGGGTGTTTCTCTTCGCTCCCGCCTTAGGGAATTTCCTGGATGGGCGCTTCAACGGGAATCGGGAGATCGGCGATTGGATCGACCTTTTGGAGCGCAATCCTCAGTCCGTCATCGTGCAAGACGCGCCGGTGGACGTGGACGGGCATTCTTGTCTGGCTGTGACAGCCGACACATCGTCGGGCTATTACGAGTTTCTGATCGATCCCCAGGCTGGTCCCAGCATCCGCCAGGCGAAAGCGACCATACGGCCCGCCGACCTGTATTTCGGGAAACCCCTGGCCGAGTTCCGGGCTCCTGCCTCGGCGGGCAAGTCCGGCAAGATCTCTCGAATCGAGTTGCAGGTGCGGGATGTCGATATTGCAGAGATCGACGGCTGCTTCCTCCCTGTCGCCGGGCGCCTTATCGAGCAGACATGGTATGTCGACGGATCGCCGCCACGCGAAACGACAGCGTTCGTGAAGCGGTCCAATGTCCAGATCAACCCCGATTTCGAGGCCTTGGGCGCGTTTAAGCCGCCATTCCCCGAAGGTGCCGTGGTTGAGAGCCTGGATTGCGGATTGCAGTATATCTGGCGAAACGGCCGATTGGATGTGCGGGTGGATCAAAGCGACTTGGAGCAACTGACCCAAGCTGTCGATCTCATCCCGAAGGAGCCGGAGATTGTCTCTCCACCGGGCGCCCCGCCACGTGTGTTGCCGAAGCCCAATCCAGCTCCCATGGCCGGGCCGAAGGCTTATTCCGGCGTCTATTGCCTTTTCCCCGCCCTCAAGGCGCTGGGACGCGCCGATTCGCTCGAGGACCTTCTCCGGCCCGAGTACGTCGGCTCCGCCGCAAACGGCCGCGCTCTAACGGAGCTGGTTCGGGCCGCCACGGATCGCGGGCTGAACGCGGTGTCCATTGACGGCCTCACGCCGCGGGCGCTCAAAGAGTGCAACTCCTATGCGATCCTCCGCGTGCGCCGCGACGTAGCCTCCAAGACCTATGACCGCTACGCGCTCTTCTGTGGCGTGAACGATGGCCTGGCGCTCATCTTCGATCCTCCCGGAAATCTGCGTTACGAGCCTCTCGAGCATCTCGGCTCCCGCTGGAATGGAAGCGGCGTCATTGTGTCATCACGGTCTGTCGATATGGGCCGACTCTACCACGCGCAACGGTCCCGCTACCTCGTTGTCGGCGGTCTGTTCGCGCTGTCCGCAGCCGGCGCATGGTGGTTCTTTCGCCGAAGAGGCTCGGGCGCCCCGGGGCTGGGCTGGATTGCGTTTGCGCGTCTGGCGGCCGTCGAGTGCGTTGGCTTGGCGGCGGTGGCTTTGGTTGGCGGCATGCTGTGCAATTTGCTGCGTCCCGAAGGTCTCTTGGCCTGTTCCGAGTCGGCTGCCCTGATTCAGTCCTCTCATCTCGGCGATTTCGTCCGCCGAATACGGGTCCACGAGGCCCTTTCGCTGTTGAGGGGGAATCAGGCGCTGTTTGTCGACGCCAGGCAAAGAGCGAAGTTCAACGAGGGTCATGTGCATGGGGCCATCAACATCCCCGTCGACGCCGAGCCGGCCGCGGCCGAGGCCGCATTGCGAGGGAAACCCAAGGAGTCTCTGATCGTAGTGTATTGCAGCAGTGACTCCTGCCCGTATGCGGGAAGAGTCGCAGGGCAGCTTCATGCGCTGGGCTATGAGAACCTTCTGATCTTGAAGGGGGGCTGGGGCGAATGGGAGCGTGAGTTCAAGGCCAAACCCTCATGAGGCCCTTCCTGGGCTTCCCAAATCGTTGCCCGCGTTGAAACGGAGATGGGACGGATGAAAGGCATCTTTCGCATGAGCCACCCGCTGTGGCGCTGGGCATTGCTCGCCCTGCGGCTCGGGATCGGCGCTGTCTTTCTGTATAGCGGCTATGTGAAGATCCACCGGCCCTTCGATTTTCTCTCCTCGGTCTATGACTATCAGCTGCTGGGGAGGCAATCGGGGCTTTTGCTCGCGATCTGGCTTCCCTGGATGGAAGTGGTCCTGGGTTTCTTTCTGGTCAGTGGGGCGTTTGCGGGCGGCGCCTTTCTGGGCAGCGCTCTTCTGGGATGGTTGTTCGTTTTGGCTCAGGTTGCTGTTCTGTTTCGTGGACTGTCTGTCTCCTGCGGTTGTTTTGGGGACATGGATTTCATTGGCAAGAGGACTTTGGCCAGAGCGGGTGTGCTTGCCATTGGATCTATATTGGGATTTGTCCTCTGCATGTTTCGCAGGCCGGACGGAAGGATTGGCGTCAACAGCCGGGATCACTGATCTGTGCTGGCGACATGGGTTGGCCGCACTCTCGCAGGGGTCTGGAACGGGGGGGCGCGGCTGAGGGAACCCGTGTGACGATCTTGGGGGAGTATGCGCTCCCTTCCCTGCTCCGTGCCGCACGGCTGCACTGGCAGAACAGATAGGGCGGTGGACGCGATGCCGTTGCGCCAAAGCCGCTTGCTCCCTCTCCGCATGTCTCCTCGTGTTTTGCCTGCCACCCGTGTCGTTTATGGCTGGCATGGTAGTCCTGTCATTCGGGCTGGGCTCCGTCTTTGCCGTCCCAAATTGACCGGCATTCGTTCGGCATCCC
>JAPLSS010000017.1 GCA_026398515.1 Candidatus Sumerlaeota bacterium
GCTTCTCCCTGCGCCCGTCGCAACGCGCGCCGCTCAACGTCTTTATTCCCTTGGAAGCCCTGCAACGCCGCCTGGACCAGGAGGGGCGCGTCAACGCGATCCTCGCCCCAGCCCTCAAGGAGAACCCGCAGGAGACTCTCAAACGCGACTTCGATCTTAGCGACGTGGGGCTGGCGCTGCGCCGAAATCAGAATCCGCCGTATCTGTCCGTCGAGACCGCGCGAGTGTTCCTGCCGCCGTACTTGGCCGACGTCGTTTTGAAATGCGCGGCGGCGCTCAAGGTCCCGGCCGCGCCGACGCTCGCTTATCTCGTCAACACGATGCGGATCGGAGAGCGTTCGATTCCCTATTCCATGGCCGCCGCCATCGACGACGGCGCGACGAGCGAGGGCCAGGTCCTTCTCAATGAGTGGGCGGCGCGCGAGTTGCAGGCGCGCCAGGGCGATTCGATCGAACTGGGCTATTACGTCTCCGGCCCGCGCGGCCAACTCATGGAGTCCACCACCACCCTGACCGTGGCCGGCGCGATTCCGATGGCCGACCCGCGCGTCGACCGCGGCCTGGTTCCCGACTTTCCCGGCATCTCCGACGCGAAGTCGTTCAGCGATTGGGACCCGCCCTTTCCGCTCGATCTCAAGCGGATTCGTCCGCGGGATGAAAAATACTGGGATGAGTATCGCGCCACCCCGAAGGCCTTTGTCTCGCTCAACACCGGGCAGGAGCTTTGGCGAAATCCGTACGGGGACCTGACCTCCATCCGCCTGTTCGGAGCGGACGAGGCGGCGATCCGTCAGGCGCCGCGCGAGGCCATCGACCCGGCGCGGGCCGGCCTCGGCTTCCAACCAGTCAAGGAGCAAGCGCTCGCCGCGTCGCAAGGCGCGTCGGATTTCGGCGGCTTGTTCCTCGGCTTCAGCCTGTTCCTGCTCGTGTCGGCGGGCATCCTGATTCAGATCCTGTTCCGCCTCGGCGTCGAGGGGCGCGCGAAGCAATTCGGATTGCTGCGCGCCGTGGGATTCGCCGCCCGCCGCGCGCGGCGGCTGATGCTGGCCGAAGGGGCGCTGGTCGCCGCGGCGGGCGCAATCGTCGGCGTGGCGCTGGGCGTCCTCTACGCGCGGGCATTGATCGGCGCGCTGCACAGCTGGTGGATCGGGGCGATTGGCGCGGCGTTCCTGCGCCTGGAGGTTCGTCCGGCGAGCGTCGCGATCGGCGTGGCGGGCGGTTGGCTCGTCGCGATGCTTTCGATCTGGCGGGCGGCCTCGCGCCTCTCGCGCGTCGCGCCGCGCGCCCTGCTGGCGGGCAAGGTGGCGGAAGAGCGCGCCGGGGGAAAGGGCCGCCGCGCGCCCCTGGCCATCGCCCTGGGGTTGCTCGCAGTCGGCGTGGGCCTGGTCGGCGCCGCCCGCTGGGTTTCCGCCCAAGCGCAAGCCGGCCTGTTCTTCGGCGCGGGAGCGGCGCTGTTGGCCTCGTGCCTGGCCTTCTTCCATGCCTGGCTGCGCGGCGAACCTCGGCGCGCGCTGGAGCGGCTGACTCTCACGCGGCTGGGGATCGCGGGAGCGCGGCGGTCCTCGGGGCGCAGCCTGATGGTCGCGGGCTTGGTCGCCTGCGCCACGTTCGTGATCGTCGCCGTGGGGGCGAACCGCCGGGTGGCGTCCGAGAGTTTGGACAAGCATTCGGGCGCCGGCGGGTTCACGCTTCTTGCCGAATCCTCGCTGCCGCTTTATCGTGCGCTCGAGCCGCACCTGCCGGCCGACGGCAAATCCTATGCGTTCCGCCTGAAGCCGGGCGACGACGCCAGTTGCCTGAACCTCTACCAGGCCGCGTCGCCGCGCATCCTCGGCGCGTCGGAGGAGTTCATCGACCGCGGCGGGTTTGCGTTTTCCCAGACCGAAGCCGGCACGGAAGCCCAGCGGCGCAACCCGTGGCTCCTGTTGCGCCGGCCGCTGACGGACGGGGCGATCCCGGCCATTGGCGACTACAACACGGTGGTCTGGCTTCTGCATTCCGGCCTGGGCAAGACCCTTGTCATCGGCGGCAAACCGTTTCGTATCGTCGCGCTGCTGGAGGGCAGCGTGTTCCAGAGCGAACTGCTGATCTGGGAGCGGAACTTCGACTCTCTATATCCCGAGGAAAGCGGCTGGCGCTTCTTTGCGATCGAAACGCCCACGGAAAGCATGGGGGCGGTCGAAGCGGCGCTGGAATCGACGTACGCGGACTTCGGGCTGGATGTCCGAAGCGCCGCCGACGCGCTGAACGAACTGATGGCCGTGGAGAACACCTACCTGACCACGTTCCAGGCGCTGGGCGCCCTGGGCTTCCTGTTGGGCACGTTGGGATTGGCGCTGGCGTTGGCGCGCAACCTGATTGAGCGGCGCGGGGAATTGGCGCTGCTGCGGGCGATCGGCTGGCCTTCGCGCGCGCTGCTGTGGCTGGCGGTGTCGGAAAACGCTCTGCTGTTGCTGGCCGGAATGGTTGGCGGAACGCTTTGCGCGCTCCTCGCCGTGGCGCCGGCGCTGGCGGCGCGCCAGGTTCTTCCGCCGTGGCCGAGCCTGCTCGGTTCGCTGGCGGGCGTGTTCGCGTTCGGGCTTGCGGCCGCCGCCTTCGCCGCCGCGGCCGTGTTGCGCGCGCCGGCGTTGCGGGCGCTGAAGGAAGAGTAGATTGCCGCTCGGCGAACGAACCGCCGGTGGGTTGTGGCGACCTACTTTGGCGCCATGTCCGTTGGGCCGCTTTCATCCAAGTAAGCTCATTTCCAAAGCTTCAGACCAACTCAGTCCTCGATGGCCGTCACGAACACAGAGGCAAGGCGAAGGCTTTCAAAACCCGCGATAGACAATCTTGCGGTGGGCGACGCGAAGAACGTAGATGAGGAGCCGCTTATCCTGGACCTCGTAAATCACCCGATACGCGCCAACCCGGAATCGGTAGGTGTCGGCGACCCCTTCCAACTTCACGGCGCCGGGCGGTCGCGGATTCGCGGCGAGAGCGGTGATTCGCAACGAAATGCGCCGGCGAGCATCGCCGGGAAGCGTCGCCAGCTGCTTGGCCGCGGATTTGGCAAACTCGATGGCGTAGGCCATGGCTCACAGCGCAAGGTCCTTCTTGAGTTGCTCCCACGGGATGGTCTCTCCCCGCTCGATCTCCTTCTTGGCCTCTTGAATCGCTTCTAGGTCTCCGCGATTCTCGGCTTCCTCGACCAAACGTTCCAGGAATTCGTATTCCGCGACCGGGATGATGACAGCGACGTTCTTGCCGCGACGGTGCAGGACGATTCGTTCGCCCCGGTAGGCTACACGGTTGAGGACCTCGGCAAAATCATCGCGGGCTTTGCTGGCGGCCAAACGCGTCATGGCTGCTCCTTCCATTCGAACAAGACGTACGTCTTGTCCAAATATACTCGATCCGCGGCGAGCAACGCAAGCGAACTCGTTGCTATAATCGTCCTGCCCCTAATCGTCCTGCCTCTGATCGTCTTGCCATTCCAAGCGCAGAGTCCGGCGCTGGAGTCAAGGCAGGACGATTAGCGGCAAGACGATTACCGACAACGCACAATGCATCTGCGTCGTTCCAATCGGCAATTGAAAATCGGCAATCGAAAATCCGGGGAAGTGGTGGGCCCAGAAGGAGTTGAACCTTCGACCTCGCGCTTATCAGGCGCGCGCTCTGACCGGGGCTGAGCTATGGGCCCAAGGCGGGCGACCGCGGCGGAAACAGTTTCGCGGTCCAGGCTCTCTCAGCAAGGACCGCGAAACGGATTCGCTTCACACTCCGCAGACTCGGCCGGCCTGACGAGCCGGACTTGTCCCGCGCTTTGACAACCGAATGGCAACGAGTAGAAACCCGACCAAGGGTCCAGGATCGACCTGGGAGGAGGAAACTGTTGGGGAGCCGATGATGGCGACTGGCGCCGACGGATCGGTCCGGATACGGACGTCCGTTTGGCTCCCCAACACTCTTGTCTGGAGCCGTCGCGGGCGAACCTTGCGGCTCGCGCGCGTTGACTCGACCTCTCCCTAGAAAGGAGGTGATCCAGCCGCACCTTCCGGTACGGCTACCTTGTTACGACTTCACCCCAATCACCGACCAATCCTTAGGTCGCTGCCTCCCTTGCGGGTTGGCTCACGAACTTCTGGATCAGCCAGCTTTCGTGGTGTGACGGGCGGTGTGTACAAGGCCCGAGAACGTATTCACCGCGCCGTGCTGATGCGCGATTACTAGCGATTCCGGCTTCATGGAGTCGAATTGCAGACTCCAATCCGAACTGGGGCCGGCTTTTTGGGATTGGCTTGGCCTCGCGGCTTGGCGACCCATTGTACCGACCATTGTAGCACGTGTGCAGCCCTGGACGTAAGGGCCATGCGGACTTGACGTCATCCCCACCTTCCTCCGGCTTGTGCCGGCAGTCTCGCTAGAGTCCCCGACTTGACTCGCTGGCAACTAGCGACAAGGGTTGCGCTCGTTGCGGGACTTAACCCAACATCTCACGACACGAGCTGACGACAGCCATGCAGCACCTTTGCTGGATCCCTTTCGGAGCCCCTGTTTCCAGAGGTTTACCCAGCAGTTTAAGCCCAGGTAAGGTTCCTCGCGTATCATCGAATTAAGCCACATGCTCCACCGCTTGTGCGGGCCCCCGTCAATTCCTTTGAGTTTCAACCTTGCGGCCGTACTCCCCAGGCGGAGCGCTTATTGCGTTAGCTGCGGCACAGGGGGGGTCGATACCCCCCACACCTAGCGCTCACCGTTTACAGCCAGGACTACCGGGGTATCTAATCCCGTTCGCTCCCCTGGCTTTCGTGCCTCAGCGTCAGAAACGATCCAGAGAGCCGCCTTCGCCACTGGTGTTCTTCCAGATATCTGCGCATTCCACCGCTACACCTGGAATTCCGCTCTCCTCTCTCGTCCTCTAGCCCGGCAGTTTCCGACGACCGCTCTTCGTTAAGCGAAGAGGTTTCACGCCGGACTAGCCGAACCGCCTACGCACCCTTTACGCCCAGTAAATCCGAACAACGCTCGCCCCCTACGTATTACCGCGGCTGCTGGCACGTAGTTAGCCGGGGCTTCCTCCGCGGGTACCGTCTCTCCCGGATTCGCCATCCGGGCCTTCTTCCCCGCTGACAGTGGTTTACAATCGCAAGACCTTCATCCCACACGCGGCGTCGCTCCGTCAGACTTTCGTCCATTGCGGAAGCCTCTAGACTGCTGCCTCCCGTAGGAGTCCGGGCCGTATCTCAGTCCCGGTGTGGCTGACCATCCTCTCAGACCAGCTACCGATCGCAGCCTTGGTGGGCCGTTACCCCGCCAACAAGCTAATCGGGGGCGGGCCGATCCTCGAGCGCATCGCTGCTTTAGCCGCAGCCTCATGCGAAGCCGCGACCACATCCGGTATTAGCCTCCATTTCTGGAGGTTATCCCCGACTCGAGGGCGCGTTGCCCACCTGTTACTCACCAGTTCGCCGCTGTACTCAGGGGTTGCCCCCCTTTCTCGCGCGACTTGCATGCCTAATCCACGCCGCCAGCGTTCGTTCTGAGCCAGGATCAAACTCTCCGTCGGTAACTTGTATTCAAGTCTCCCGGTGGGAGCTGAATGGCTTTGATTCGTGGCGTTGCGCGATCCACGGACCCCTCGCGGGACCCGTCCGCTCAACGCGGGAGTTTGTGTAAACCCAGACCGCTTGACAGGTTCAAACTCGATTGCCACTCGGTTGTCAAAGAGCGGGCAAATCCAGAGCCCTTGGCCGACTCTGGCTGCTAGGCAAACACGATGTATACTCGAAACCGTGTTCTCTTGTCAAGACCCTTTTTCAGGGGCGCCCCGTTTTCGCGCGAGCGATGGAGGCGCCGTTCGCCCCCCTCGCTTCTCGCCGTCGCCCCCCTGTCGTAAGGGAGCGCCACTATACGGACACGCGCGCGGGTGTCAAGCATTCTCTGCGGTGTTTTTCCGGCCGCCGCCGGAGGGGCTGGCTTTATCATGGAATATTGATAATACAGGCTTTACGCCTAGCTCCAGCGTCGCCTCCGGCGTTCTTCGCCGACTGCCGGGCGGGTTTCTCGGTTGCCTGATCGGCGGAAGGCGGCGGCTTGCCGGAGGGGCCGCCCCGGGGCGGCGCCACAAATCGCCGGCGTCTCCGCCGTTCGTCCGCGCCGCTCCGCGTCGGGCGCTCCCCGTTCGCGATGCATTCTTACTTAGAGCTTATCTATAAATAACCATGACCTTGTTCAAGA
>JAPLSS010000658.1 GCA_026398515.1 Candidatus Sumerlaeota bacterium
GCCGGCGGCTGGACCCCATGAACTTGAACGCGCCGGTCGCCCGGACTCGTCCCATGAGGCGCTACACGCTGAACAGGCAATTGGCGTGGAAGGCTCCTTTCATCCTTCAAGATCGAGAGGGCTTTTCTCGGCATACGGACAGGATACTCTTTTCTTGCGAGCGCGGGCGGAGCTGGCTAGTTTGCATGGCTATGGCTCGTTTCGCGCGTTTGGTGACTCCTGGCATTCCGCATCACATCACCCATCGGGGCAACCGGCGGGCGGATGCGTTCTTGCGCGACGAGGACCGGACGAGGCGCCTGGTGTTCCTGAAGGCCTATGCCAAGGCGGCCAGGCTGGACATTCTGGCGTACTGCCTGATGAGCAACCACGTGCACCTGATTGGCGTCCCTGAGGGCGAAAACTCATTGGCGCGCGGAGTGGGGCTGGCGCATCGGCGCTATGCCGTTTGGCTAAACCGCCGGGAAGGCTGGGCCGGGCATCTGTGGGCGAACCGCTATTTCTCCACGCCGCTGGATGACGCGCACCACCGGGAAGCCATACGCTACGTGGAACGCAATCCGGTGCGGGCGGGCTTGGCGACGCGCGCGGAGGATTACCCGTGGTCTTCGGCGCGAGCGCATTGCGGCGGGCCGCCTGAAGCCGCGCTCGCGGCAAACCAGCCCTATGGGGATTGGGGCATCGAGGACTGGAGCGACTGGCTATCGCAGCCGGAGGATGCCGAATGCCTTGCGGCGCTGCGCCGCTATACGGCCAGCGGCCGCCCCTGCGGCGATGCCGGGTTCGTGGACCGGCTGGAAGCGCTTACCGGTCGCGTGTTACGCCCGGGAAAGCGTGGGAGAAAGCGCAAGCACGAGGCCAATGACGCTGGCGATCTCACAACCGACATGCTCGATTTCGAGCAGGATTCCTCTCTCAGGTTGGAATAAAGTATCCTGTCCCCGATATACGATATATGGCTGCGCCAAGTTGGGCTGGGAAGTTGCATAGGCTGTCGCCGTGATTCCGGCATCCCTTCGATCAAGTTTGACAGAATCACTGGCGATGTCAGAATCTACCCGAATATTGAGGGCAAATGGAGAATTCCGGCGTGTCCCATGCCGGGCTGCTCCATCGTGGCTCGCGTGGACCCTTGCCGTGGAGGAGCGTCATGTGCAACCGATGTTGGATTCTTGGCGAATTGCCTTTTGCGGCGATCCTTCTGGGCGGCGCGTTTCCGCTGACGTGCGGGGCCGCCGAAGGAGGAGAGGGGCCGCGGGTCGCCATCGTGGCGGATCCCAGCCCCGGGCCGGCCGCCCGCCATGGTCTGGGGAAGCTGGAAGCGGCGCTCGAGGGCGTCGGCGCCGCCGTAGAGATGGCGGAATCGGTTGAAGCCGCGCGCGGGGACTTGGTCCTTGTCGCCGGCTTGTCCAGCGGAACGGGTCCGGCGGCGTCGCTCGTGTCGGAACTGGGCTCTGGCGCGCCCGAGGGGGCCGAGGCGCTTCTCGTTCATCGCTGCGTCTTGCAAGGCCGCAAGGCGCTGCTGGTTTGCGGCAGCGACGATCAAGGGCTGATGTATGCCGAACTCGACGTGGCCGATCGGATCGGGTGGACCGACGATCCGTCGGACCCGCTGCGTCACGTCGTCGAGGCGCGCGAGAAACCGGACGCCCCGGAGCGCGCGTTGTCGATTTACACGATGCAGCGCGCGTACTTCGAGAGCCACTTCTATGATGAGCGGTATTGGGCGCGCTACTTCGACCTGCTGGCGGCGAGCCGGTTCAACACGTTCGCGTTGATCCTCGGCTACAGCCCGGCGGACTACCTGGCGCCGCCCTACCCGTTCTTCTTCGACCTAGTACCTTGACCATCTCTTTTTGATAGGTTAACCTTTGTCCATGAACGCTCCCGTTCCTGTTGTGAAGATTCCTGTCGATGGGGTGGCCGCTCATGGAGAAGATGTATGTGGTGGAGTTGACCGCCGACGAGCGTCAA
>JAPLSS010000225.1 GCA_026398515.1 Candidatus Sumerlaeota bacterium
AAGGCGGACGGCGTGGATCGAACGGCGTTGAACGCAGCGCTGTTGGGCCGGACCTGTCGCGGCGGCGGGACGTTCCATGAACTCGTGGACTTCCACTCCAAGGCGATCCTCAGTTCCGGGAGCCAATTGTGGACCGCCGCGGCGTTCATCGACACGTGCCTGCGGGCCGGGTGGGTCGAGGCGGGCAATGGAGCCGCGGCACGGAGATGAGGACTCTCGTGCAAATGAGTTCGTAGTGCGACCTTCAGGTCGTAAGAAGCGGCTGGAATCTGGGAAACTGCTACGACCTGAAGGTCGCACTACGAACTAGGGGCGTTTCCGTTTTTGTCCATTTCCGAAAGCGAGCGTCATTCAGGAGAGAGCGTCATGAGATTTTATACGGCATTCCTGCTTTGCATCTTCCTCTGCCTCGGGGCCGGCGATTCGCACGCGAGGGTCTTCCGGCTCTTTTTGCTCTCGGGGCAGTCCAACGCCACCGGCTGCGGCAACGGCGAGCAATTGTCCGACGACCTGAAAACCACCGACCCCCGCGTTCTTCAATACATCGTCTCCCTTCCGCCCACGAGCGGGGGGCGCAAGGAGTCTGTGCCGGTGGCGATGGACCAATGGCAGACGATGGCGCCCTACCCCTGCGTCAACCCCAAGGTTGGGATCGACAAATGCGCGTTCGGCCCCGAGCTGCTGTTCAGCAAGACCGTCGCCGAGGCCTATCCCGAGGATTTCGTCGGCGTGGTCAAGGAAACGCGTGGCGGACAGTCCATCGTCCTGTGGGACCGGGACTGGAGGCGGCCGGAATGGCAGCAACTGCGCAGGATCGTCGGGGCGGGGCGGGAAGTGGAGTATAAAGATGGATTGTATGACGGGCTGATCGCCGGGGTTCGCCGCGCGGCGGAACAGGCCGGCCAGATGTCGGGCGTGGACCGAGTCGTCATCTCCGGCATGCTCTGGGTTCAGGTGGAACGCGACTGCCAGCGGGAGGAAGGTATCGCCCAGCGCTACCAGGGCGAGTTGACGAGCCTGATCCACAACGTCCGCGAGGATCTTGGCGTTCCCAATCTTCCCTTCCTGTACATCGACACGCACTCCGGCCCGGAGGACATCCAGGCCCTCATCAAGACCGGCTTGCGCGAAATCGAGAAGACCATCCCCCAGACTCGGCTGATCCGAGTGGACGACATCCCGATCCAGGGCGTGCATTTCCGGACCGAGGGACAGATACAGCTAGGCCGGCGGATGGCCGAGACGTATTTGGATATGACGAGAGCGAAATAGCGAGGAGGACGAGTCATGCGGCAGATGGTATGCGTAATGGCTGGGGCGCTCTTGTTGTGCCTGCCCCTGACGGGACGGGCGGCGGAATCCCCGAAGACCTTGAAGGTGTTCATCCTGTCCGGCCAGTCCAACGCCGGCGGCGCCGGAAACGGCGATGAGTTGCCGGAGGCGATGAAGCAGACCGACCCGGAGGTTCTGCAATACGTAAAGCAAGGGAAGAAGGTGGCGCCGCTGGCCCCGTACCCCCGCGTCGAGGAGAAGTTCGGTATCAAGTCCCAGGCATTCGGGCCCGAACTGGCGTTTGGCAAGGAAATCAAGAAGGCCTGGCCCCAGGAGACCATCCTCATCGTCAAGCAATCGGAAGGCGCCTGCTCGATCATCGCGTGGGACAAGAACTGGCAGCGCGAAGGCTGGAAGGAAGACCTGAAAGCCGCCGATAACGAGAATAAGAAGCCGCAGTATGACAATCTCATGAGCTTCATCCACGAGGGGGTCGCGCTGGCGAAGGAACAGACCGGTATCGGCCAGGTGGAGTATTGCGGGATGCTCTGGGTCCAGTCGGAACGCGACAACGGAACCACCTATACCGCGCACATGTACGAAGCCAATCTGAAGGGGTTGATCGCCAACGTGCGGCAGGACCTGGGCGTGCCGAACCTCCCGTTCCTTTTCGCCGACGCGAACGGGGCGGGATCGCGCGAGCCGGGATCGCTGACCGGCCTCATCTCGGAGGGGATGCGCCGCGTGGAGAAGGACGTTCCCATTACGCGGTTGATCCCTATCAGCGACCTGCCCAAGAATGGAGGGGTGCATTACAACACCCAGGGGCAACTCATACTCGGCAAGCGCTTCGCCGACGCGCTTTTGGAGATGAGACGCAAGTAGATGCAATCGCCCGGAAAGGCCCGAAAACGGGGTTCGTAGTTCGACCTTCAGGTCGTAGCAGGCTCCTCGATTCATCGCGCTTCGTACGACCTGGTCGCACTCCGAACCTCTTTTCCGGGAGAGTCGCCATCGGCGTGTGGCGCCTCGGAAATCCACATTTCAGATTTAGGAGAGTTTCAATGACTGATCGACGATACACAGGGGCGGCGGGCTTTGTTCCGCCGCTGCTGCTGGCGCTCGCGGCGGTTGCCGGCGCGTGGCTCTTATCTACTGAAAACGCGGCTGGAGGGGAGATCGCCATGCTCGACAAGCCGGCGTACAAACTCTACTCCCTGTGCAGCAAGCCGATCCGGCTGACCGACGAGGACGCCCGGCAACTGGCCGCCAATTTTGTCTTGCTTCACGGGAAACTCGGCAAGGAGCAGAACGACCTGCTCCGCAGCCTCAACCCCGAGTTCACGTGCCTGACGTACATCAACAGCACCTACACTCGCAGCGCCGAGGAAGTGGGGCCGACGGAGAGGCTCTATCGTCATGGCCTGTCGATGCACCTCTCGGCCACGCTGGACCAGGCGATCGGACCGGAAGACACCCATTTCAAGGTCCTGCCGGTCAAGGAATCGGAAGTTAAAGGCGCCGACGGCAAGCCGGGGATCGCCATTCGTGCCAGCACGATCGAGGGCGACTATTCCTCGGCCGACCCGGCCGTTCCCAGCACCCAGTCCTACGTCTTCTGGATTCGCATCGGCGACGAGTTTCTGCGGGTCAATCAATTTGATCGGGAAACGGGCGCCATCGAAGTCTCCCGCGCCTTCGCCGACACGAAGGCCGCCGCGCACGAAGCTGGCGCCCGCGTCTTCTCCCCCGTTTACCTGGGGTTCCTGCGCGTCCAGGTCACCGAGGAAGATGAAATGCAGGGCGCCGGCAAGCATCCCGGCAATTACCCCGGCGGGCCGGGCGAGCGAATCCGCTACGTCATGGACCCCCAGAAGGACGACGGAAACAAGTGCAAGGCGGAGTTGGCGCTGCAATGCATGGAGGGAGACGGCGTCGACGGCGTGTGGATGGACACCTTCAACACCGGCGACTTCAACATCTCCGACTGCCTTGGCCGCCCCGTCATCATCTGGAACTTCGAGAAGGGCGAACCGTACCAGCCCGACGACTTTCGCCTCGGCCAGGAGCGGAAGGTCACGTATATTCAGAACTATATCAAAGAGAAACTGGGCCATTATCCATTCCTCGTCGCCAACAACCTAAAGACCGCGACCTACTATCCCGGCCAGGGCGGCATGAGGCTGATGCTCGTGCCGACGGAGATCAAGCCGCGGCCGCTGGATGGCTTCTGCATGGAAGGCGCGCTCAGCCTGCAGAGTTTCGAGGATTGGCGCGGCCGGATGCAGATCCTGATGGATGCCAGCCAGGCCGGCCTGCCGGCCATGCCGATCCTCGGCGGCGCGGGCGCCAAGAGCATCCTGGGCGAGGCCGACACGCCCGAACGCGACAAGCGCGAGCGATTCGGCTACGCCAGCTATCTGCTCACCGTGGAGAAGGGCGGCCGCACGCTGATGGGCACGTACGCCTTCTATCAGACGGACGGCGAGCGGCATGTGAAGGTCCATCCCATCTATTACTATCCGATCGGCGACCCGGCCGAGACGGTCAAGCCCGAGGACATCGACAGATACCAGGTTCCCGGAACACAGGCCTACAAGCGGCAATTCACCAATGGGGCCGTGCTGGTGAACGCCTCGCCGGACGCGGAAGCGACTGTCGATCTGGGCGAAGACTACGTTGACCCCGACACCCGACAGACAGTTCGCGAGATCGTCCTGCCGCCAGCGACAGGGAAAGTCCTGCTGAAGAACTAAAGCCCGCCGCGGAGGCTTTCAAGTGGCGCCGGCAAAGAGTCCGCGCGGGAACCTTTCTACATCACTAAGGCGTTGCGTGGATCAGGTCGTGAAGCGGCGCGTCGGGACGGCTGGATTATTCCACAACGGCCCCTCACTCTCGCCATCTCGCGCTTATCCGAGTCATTGCGTGGGGGAGAGGTCATGGGCGACGCTCTTCGTCCCCGCCGACAAGCGTCTGCGCCGCGCAGCCGGATTTCCAGCTCTGGCGCCATCATCGCCAATGCGGTCAAGATCGTCGGCGCTGCGGCGAAGCAGCGCCCCATGCGCTCCGCCAACGGGTCCGCGGCCGGCCCGGCGCAACAAGCCGTCTCCAACCGTGCATGCCGGACACAGAAATCGCACAGGCCTTTCATTGGCGAATACCCTCCATCTTCAGTATCTTCCCCAGAGAAAACAGGATGGGTTCCAAATCCAAGTCAACTCAACCATACAGAATTCTGAGAAGTATGCGCAAGGAAGGGTTGGTCCTGTCCCTCGGGGGCACTTCAATTTCCGAAAATGCCCCATTGCGGAAATTGGGCCGCCCATCCGCGCGCGGGGCGATTCTCCGCTCGCGGGGCGGGGTTTTTCTGTTGCCAATCGCTCTGGGATTAACAAGATTGTTTAGTGCGGCCCTGATTTCTAGGCAAGGCCCATTCTCCATCGCGGTTTTGGAGCCGGCCCTGCGGGGTCCGCGGCCGTCCACCAGCGGATCGGGAGCATTGCCTGTGTCGTCTCAGGGGCTTCAACAGGGAGCGATCGTGCGGGGGGCGCTGCTGCCCGAGACGGTCGAGGTGTTGTCGGTCGCGCGGTTCGGCGCGTCGGTGAAGATCGTGGGCAGGGGCCTCAAGACCGGCCTGGCCCGCGATCTCGTTCTGACCCCGGAGCAAGTCGCCCAATGGAGATTTCCGGCGCCGCGAAGGCATTCGATGGCGATGCGCGGCTCTTCCGCTTAGGCGTCGAGGCCAGCCGCCTGAGGCTTGCCTACGAGTATGACCCCTACTTCTCCCTCTCCATCGCGCGAATCGACCCGCTGCCCCACCAGCTCGAAGCGGTTTACGAATACTTCATGAAGCTCCCGCGCATCCGTTTCCTGCTGGCCGACGATCCCGGCGCGGGCAAGACGATCATGGCCGGCCTGCTGTTGAAGGAACTGAAGGCGCGCGGCCTGGTGCGCCGCACCCTCATCGTCGCCCCGGCCAATCTGACCGGGTGCATCTCCCGAAATCGGGAGAAGGCTGCGCTTGTATGCTAGTCAACCCGG
>JAPLSS010000850.1 GCA_026398515.1 Candidatus Sumerlaeota bacterium
TGGAGCGGGGAGTTCCTCTCAGAGGAAATGAGGGCTGAGGCGGCCCCGCGAAGAGATGGCCAGTGGGTGCAGGCGAGAAGCCCGCCCTATTCGGGCGGGACAAAGAAGCGGTCAACGGCGAAGTGAGTGGCGCTGAGGCCGCGGGCGCGCCAGGTGCACAGCGCTTCATCGCGCAGCCAGCGGCCGCGCGGCAGGAGGGACTGCCGAATTTCGGTGATGTCGAACCAGCGGCCGTTCTGGCGGTATGCGACCGGGCCGCTTGCGGTGACGCGGACGCGGATGTCGAGGGCCCCGGAAGGGGCCCCCGCGGCGACGGCGGCCGCGCGATCTGCGGCGACGTCGTCGAGTGCGCACAGCGCCCACCAGATGCGCCACTCCTGGATGCAGACCGGGCAGAGTTCATCGAGGCTGGTGATGTCCCAAGGTGGGCAGGTGCACGGGGCGCCTGCCGGAGCGGTGAGAGTGGTTTTGTTTGCCATACTGCACGCCCTTACGACAGCCGCGGGCCGGGCCTTCGCGTTTTGCACGCCGTAGCCATTCGCGGTTTTCGAATGGCGTAACGGCGTGCCGGCGCTAAGGCCCGGCCTGGGGCTGTCGAGTGCGCTTTCGTATGGCAGACGAAACCACTCTCACCGCTTCGGCGCCCGCTTCGTGCTTCCGCGCGCCTTGGGACATGCTGAGCGCGACGGGAGCCGGGCGCCTGGCGGGGTGGCGCGTCTGGCGGGCGGGGGACTCAGAACGGCAGCGGATGCGGGGGCTTGATCTCGGCGGGCGTGGTGTGGAGGTCGCCGGCGGGCTGGCGCTTGACGATGCGGCCTTTGGCGTCGCGTGGCGGCGGGTGGAGAGTGTGCGAGAGGCTTTGGGTGACCTTGGGGACCTGGGCCGCGGCGACGGCGGCGTGTGGATCGTGCGGCTTCGTCTTCTTCATGGGCGGCGGCGGGTGCCCGATCTGATGATAGCGCGGCAGATTCAGCATGCGCTTGTTGGCGCGGTTGAAGGCGCGCCTGACGAGGGCGGCCGCGCCGCCGGTTGTGAGGTGCATCTTCTGGCCGACCTGGCGCCAGGCGGCGCCGCCGGCGCAGAGTTCGATTGCGCGGCGGGCGCGGTGCGGCAATTCGGCGAGCGCGGTCATGAGATCGGCGAGGGGCGCGGGGTCCCCGATTGACGCGTAGTACAGGCGCTTGGTGGCGAGCATTAAGCGGGCGGTCATGGGCCGATTGTACCGTGAGTGGGATAAGGGCCGACACTATGCGGGGCTGGCGCGCGCGGTTTGTGCGCGCGCGCTTGTCAGTCGGCGCGGGGTTTTCGCGCCGCGTGTTGAATCCGGATGCACGGCGGCTGACATGGCTCCGACTAAACCATGGCGGCCGCCGTGCCGGTTTTGATCGCGCCGTGGTGTTCGGCGCCACCACGCGCGCCGGCCGTCGCGCCCCCACCAGCACGGAGGGGCGGCGTCGGGCGGGTTTCCGACCCGAGGTGCGTCTGAGTGGTTCCCCCGAAAATGTGAAGTCCTTAATGGGGGGGAGCCTGGAGGGGGCCCGGGGGAACCACGGCGGGGGGGGCGCGACTTCCGTAGGAGCCGGCGCGCTGTGCGGATTTTGGTCCTGGCGCCGGAGGCGCGCTTTCACACTGTCGTAATGAAGCGCCCGCGCGCCTGCGCCTCCGCGCGCGACCTGGTGCGCGCAGCGCACGCCGACACGCTGCCGTAATGAAGCGCCCGCGCCCCAGCGCCTCCGGGTGCGGAGCGAAGCGGAGCGGGCGAGTGTCGCCGCGTTTGCTTCTCAGCGCGAGACCCTGACAATCGCTGAGCGGGAAGCGTCTGGTGAGCCTTGCCGCCGGGACTGCGAGCCCGCGCGCCTGCGCTTCCCAGGTGTGAATGGTAGCGCCGCCTGGCCGCCAGGCCAGACGGCGCGGCAGTTCCGGAGGGACGGAGCGCGCCGGCACGCGAAGCGTGCCTGCGCGCGGACTGCCGGCCGGCGACGTCTTGATCGGATAGAGCACTTCCACGTCCATGCCCGCCTCCGCC
>JAPLSS010000839.1 GCA_026398515.1 Candidatus Sumerlaeota bacterium
GCCGTATTTGCAGGGCGTCCAGAAGCTGGTCGAGGAGTTTGGGAAGCGCCACATCGCGGTCATCCTCAACATGCACCAATACGCCTGGTCGCCGGCGTTTCGCCACATTGCGCAGGGGAAAGGGACGACGTACGGCGAGGGAGTCGGCATGCCCGCGTGGCTGTATCCGAAGGCGCCGGACCCTTGCGAGAGCGCCGACGTGCATCGGGCGCAGGTCGATTTCCTATCGAACAGGTCGGAAGCCGGCCCCGACGTTCCGCCTCCGCTCGATGGCTTCGTCGACGCGTGGAAGGAGGTGGCGGCGCGGTTCGCCGGAAACCCGACGGTTGTCGGCGCGGATCTCCTGAACGAACCGTCGGTGGGCAGACCGAAGACCGGCGATGAGATTCCGCTGGCCGAGTGTTACGCCCGTCTCGCCAAGGAAGTGAGCGCGGCCAACCCCCGGCTGTTGATCATCTTCGAAGACGTGGTCCGCGGCACGGCCGGCCAACCGATCCTCCCCGGCCCGCCGCCGGTTCCCAACGCCGTCTATTCGCTGCACGTCTACGCGGCGGACTGGAAGGCCGCCGCGCCGTGGCTCGAGGCGCACTGGGAGAACGCCAGGACGTGGGGCGTGCCGCTGTGGATCGGGGAGTTCAACGCCTTTAATCACGCCAAGAACCAAGGCGCGCCGCAGGGAACGCAATGGAGCAAGGACTTGGGGGACTTGCTGGATTATTGCCGGGACAAAGGCATCGGTTGGTGTTTCTGGGCCTACTATGGCGCGAGCTCGATCGTCGATCTGGAAACCCGGAAGCCGAAGGCGGATTTGCTGAGCGCGCTGCAGGCGGGGTTCTAAGCCGTCGCAGGGCCGGAACGCGAGCTTCAGGTCGTCGCCGTTCTGAAAAAGAATCGCGCAAAGGAGCGTCACATGTATGAGACACGAAGCAACATGTTTATGATCGCGGCGGCGGCGGCGCTGTTCTTCGGCCAAGGCGGCGGGGCCATCGCCGCCGAACCGGCCAGCGCGCCGGCCTTGAGCTGGCCGTATGTCAGCGAAACCGTCAGCCCGATCGAGGAACTCACCGTCGTGAGCCCCACCGGCTATCACAGCCCGGTGACAATCCGCCGGCCGCCGGGCCCGGGGCCGTTCCCGCTGGTCGTCGTTCTCCACGGCGGCACCGTGCCGTTCCCCGTGCCGCGACTGCGCGCCCTGGCGACCACGCAACACAACGCCGTCCGCCTCTTGGCCGCCGGCTACGCCATCGCCGCGCCCACCTTCAGCAGCCGCAAGGAGGACCCGCAGACGACCGCCGCGTTGCGCGACTGCCTCGCCGTCATCGACCGCGTCCGCCGTCTGCCGGGCATGGATTCGGACAGCGTGTTCGTCTTCGGCGGCAGCGGCGGCGGGAGTTTGGCTCTGGAACTGGCGGGCGAAACGAAACTCGCGGGCGTCGCCGCCGGCGAGCCGGCCGACGTGCTGTTCACCGGTGTGTGGGGCAAGGACACCATTGGCGAACTCCAGGCCATAATGGACGACCCGCTCAAGTATTGCGACAACGAGAAGACCCGCGCCTTCACCCGCGCCAAGATCGACAAGATCGCCTGCCCCATCCTGATCGTTCACTCCGACGTCCACCCCATCAACAAGATCAACGACCTGTTCGTTATCCCCATGATGAAAGAGGCCGGCAAGGCCCCGGAAATCTGTTACGTCCCCGGCGTCAAGCACGGGTTCTATTTCGCCTTGGCGGAACACCCCGAAGCCACGCTCAAAGCCTTCGAGGCGATCGAGCCGTTCTTCCGCCGCCTCACTCACACGCCGCCGACGCCGATCGACCCGGCGAAGCTCGAACCGCGCCCGACCAGCGAAGGCATGATCAAAGGCGACGACACAGCGCAGACTCGACGCGCCGGCCCCGCCCGCGCGGCCGCTTCCACCGGCGCCGCCTCGCGGGGCGCGGCGGACATCGACTGGGACAAGGTGCGCGCGCTTCGCAAGCGAGTCCTCGCCGGCGAAACCCTCGCGCCGGAAGAGCAGGCCTACTATGAGAAGGGCGTGGCCGCCTACAAAAAAGGCGCGCCCGCCCGGGCAAATCGGAAGTGAAGCCTTGACTCCCGTTTCGGGATTGGGGTGTTTGCCGACGCGTCAGAATCCAAAATCGCATTGACCTGCGGCGGGAAACTCTCTATAGGCTTTGCCTGCGGCGTGGGGAAGTAGCTCAGCTGGGAGAGCACAGCGTTCGCAACGCTGGGGTCGAGGGTTCGAATCCCTTCTTCTCCACCATTCGAGCCGTAAGTATAATAAATACAACATTATATGATGCGTTTATGCGCGATCAGGAATGGGCGAGCCCGCCCGGCCATTGCGTTTGGCCGAGCATCTGTCGCTCCTGGCGCAGGACTCTTGAAAACGCTCGTCGAGTTGGTAATCCACGGGTTCCGGATTGGAAGGCGTCTCGCTGAAGTCTCCAAACCCTTGGAGTCTTACGATCCTGCGATTGCTCGGCGTGGGAGTCGACCGGTTTTGTTCGCTGGGAAAGGCCCAAGAGCAAGGGATACGCAGACGCTGTCACATGTCGGGAGTGCGCCGCCCCATGTGGCGGATTGCATCACGTTTCCCAGCGTGCCGGAGACGGGAAAGCGCTGGACGCAGCGAGGCTAAGGCGTGTCCTGGGGGCCGCCCAGCCAGGCGCATTGTTGCGAACGGTACGCTCTCGGAGTGATGCCGATGAGGCGCTTGAACGCCGCGTTCAGCGGGCCTTGCGTGGCGTAGCCACACGACTCGGCGACGCGGGCCACCGGCAGCTCCGTCGTCCCGAGAAGCCGTCTGGCCTCGTCGATGCGCACGCGGTGGATTTCCTGCAATGGCGTGCGTCCTAACACCGCGCGGAACTGGCGTTCCAGCATCCGGCGATCGACCCGCAAGGCGCGGACCATTTCGGCGACGCCCACCCCTTGGCAGGCGTGTTCGTGGATATACTCGAGGGCGCGTCGAAGCCGGGGGTCGGGAACGGCCAGCACGTTGGAACTGTGGCGTTCGACGATGCCGACGGGCGGCAGAACGACGTGGCGCTGCGGCGGCTCCTCGCCCTTCATCAGCCGATCGAGCATCTCCGCCCCCAGATAGCCGAGCCGCTCCACGCCCGGTTCGACGCTGCTGAGCAACGGGGCGTCGATCTCGCACGTCAGCGGATCGTTGCTGACGCCGACGATCGCCATGTCTTCGGGAATGGAAACCCCGTGCCGCTGCAAGATCTCGATGGCGTCGCGGTTGTAGGTGTCATGCAGGAAGAAGACGCCCACCGGCTCGGTTTGCCGGGCCATCCACCGTTCGAAGTCCGGGAACTCCACGCGGCCCGCCCCGTTCTTCAGAGGCCGATAGCGGACCGCCAACAGCTCGCACGAGCACCCTGCGTCGGCCAGCGCTTGGTGAAATCCGATAAAGCGCTCTTCCACGATGGGAACCAACTTCTCCCAACGGACCGCGGTGAACCGGCGCAGGCCTTTCGATAGGAAATGTTCGGCGACGAGCCGTCCCACGGCGAAATGATCCGTCGTGACGGAAAAGGGCGCCTCGTCGCGCCGCACCGGGCCGCCGAGGCAAACGGCCGGAATCCGACGCTTCGCCACGGCGCGCCGGACGGCCTCGCCTCCCATGGCGATCAGGCCGTCGCCCGGCCAACTCGCGAGGAGATCCACCGGCAGGAACGGCACGCCGTTCGTCGAAGAAAAACGCCAACCGCCGTGCTCCCGATTGTAGCGCGCAATGCCCGCAATCGCATCCAGCGCGGAGTGCGCCGGCGGAAAGGGACAGAACACGGCGATATTCCTACGCGCTTCGTTCACGGAAACGCCTTTCGGTTGTCCTGGGCGGCGGCTTGGAACCGTGGCCGCCGGAATGTCGCGAAAGAATAAGTAAATGCCGCAAAACTGACGATCATTCGGATTGCTCATTCCCCCGGCGCGCGGTAGACGTTTCCCACGCATCGTCGATCACGGCTATCGGCAATGATGGCAGCGATGGCGCGGCCCAGCAAGAGGAGAGTTCCTTCGCCGAGGAGACCGGCCCATGTCGGACATCCAAACCCAACCCGCCTTCGAATGGCCCGGCGGACAGAAAGGCGCGGTGAGTTTGTCCTTCGACGACGCCCGGCTGTCGCAGATCGACAACGCCTTGCCCCTTCTCGACCGCTATGGCGTCAAGGCGACCTTCTACGTGAGTTTGCCGGGCGTCGACAAGCGCCTGGACCGCTGGCGCCAGGCGGTCGCCAATGGCCATGAGATCGGCAACCACAGCCTGACGCACCCGTGCAGCGCCAACCTTCCGTTCGTCAATCGCCCCGACCACGCGCTGGAGAACTTCACCCTGGAACGGATGGAAGGCGAACTGAGCGGCGCGAACGAGGCGATCCAGGCGCGTCTCGGGGTGACGCCGGAGACCTTCGCCTATCCGTGCTCGCAAACGTTCGTCGGCCGCGGCGAGCATCTCCAGAGCTATGTTCCGTTGGTCGCGCGCCGTTTCCTCGCCGGCCGGATCGCGTTCAACGGGCATCCCAACCGCCCCGCCTTCTGCGATCCCGCCCAGGTGGCGAGCTTTGACCTCGATCGAGCCCCCTGGGACGTCGTCCATGAAGTAGTCGAGCGCACGCTGGCTCAAAACGCGTGGGCCGTCTTCATGTCGCACGACGTGGGCGACGAGGACAAACGTCAAGTGACGAAGCGCGACGTTCTCGAATCGCTCTGCCGCCTGCTGACGGAACGGCGCGGCGAAATCTGGTGCGATACGGTCTCCGCGGTGATCCGCCATATTCGGAGCAAGCGGGGGCTACAATGAGATTCCCGTCCCTCCCTGCCTTGCTCGGCGTTTGGCTCCTCGCCGCCGCGGCGCAAGCGGGGCCGGCGCCGGCGTCCGGCGCCGCCAAACTCGCGGTCCCCTCGGAGGCCAACGTGCTCTCTACCCTCGATCCTCATCATCCCCGTCTGTTCCTGAAAGAGGACAGCCTGCGCCAACTCAAGGAAGCGCTGGGACGCCCAGGCGCGGACCCCGCCTTCGACAAGTGCTTCCAGGGGCTGCTCGCCAAGGCGGAGAAGATCCAGGCGGAGCCGCCGCCCCAGTACCGGAAGAGCGGCCGCATTCAGGCGATCACGCGCGTGAGCCGCAACTGCGTCACGCGGATTTACGTCCTGGCCCTGGCCTATCGCCTGACCGGCAAGGAATCGTATGCCGCCAAGGCGCGCGATGTTATGCTGGCGGCCTGCGCCTTCCCGGATTGGAATCCCAAGAGCTTCCTCGACACGGCGGAAATGACGAACGCCGTGGGCGTCGGCTATGACTGGCTGTTTGACTACCTCGCCGCCGCCTCGCGCGAGACAATCAAGGCCAGCCTCATCGAGAAAGGCCTGGAGCCGGGGGTCGCCGCCTACACGGGACCCAAGCCCGCCAGTTGGGTCAAGAACGCGTTCAACTGGAACCAAGTCTGCAACAGCGGCCTGATCATCGGCGCATTGGCCGTCGCCGACACCGATCCCCAATACGCCCGGATCATCATCCCCCACGCCGTCCAGTCGCTGCCGGTGGCGCTGGCGAGTTACGCCCCCGACGGCGCCTGGCCCGAGGGGCCGGGCTACTGGTGGTACGCCACCCGCTACACGGTCTTCGCGCTGGCGGCGCTGGAATGGGCCTTGGGGACGGACTTCGGGCTGTCGGACCTCCCCGGGTTGGCGCAGGCGGGCTTCACGCCGATCTACATGATCGGCCCGTCGGGATACTACCTGAACTACGCGGATACCGGGCCGAACCGCCGCGAGCCGTTGGGGGACATGTTCTGGCTGGCGCGCCGGTATCAGCAGCCAGCCTTCGCCGCCGACGAACACGCCTGCCTGGCGCATCATCCCGCCGACCCTGAGCATTTGATCTGGTATCAGCCCCCCGTCGCCATGCCGCCGCTCGCGCTGGACAAGCGGTTCGGCGGCAAGGTCGAGGCGGCCTTTATGCGCAGCGCCTGGAACGACCCAACCGCGCTGTGGGTGGGGGTCAAGGCCGGATACAACCAAGTCAACCACGGGCACCTGGACCTCGGCAATTTCGAACTGGACGCGCTGGGCGCGCGCTGGGCCTTGGACCTCGGAGGCGACAGTTACGACCTGCCGCGCTACTTCAGCAAAGAGCCGACCGCCCCACGCTGGACATACTATCGTTGCAGTTCGCTCAGCCACAACGTCCCGCTCCTCGACAATCAGAACCAGGATGTTTTCGCCACGTCCCGGATCGACAAGTTCCAGAGCAGGCCGGACGCTGCATTCGCCATCCTCGACCTGACGAGCGCGTACAAAGACAAGTCATCGAAAACGACGCGGGGGGTGGCTTTGATCGACGTGCGGCGGGCCGCGCTCGTGCAGGACGAGTTCCAGATCACCGCGCCTTGCGAGGCGGCCTGGGGCATGACCACCAAGGCGGAGATCGCCGTCGACCGCGACGGGAGCGCTTTGCTGACGATGGAGGACAAGCAGATGCGCGCGCGCCTCCTCTCCCCTGCCGGCGCCGCTTTTACGGTTGAGTCGGCCGAGCAGCGACCCCCGCCGCATAAATCGAATAAAGGAGTCCGGCGCCTGATGGCGCGGGTCCCGGCGCAGCCCGGCCCGTTGCGAATCGCGGTCCTCTTGGCCCCAGTCTGGCCCGCGGGCGGCGAGGCCCCGGCGCCGGCGCTGCGTCCGCTGGCCGATTGGAATTGACCGATCATGGCCCTTCGAGTCGCTCGGGAAGGGCCGAGAATAAGGTTCGGAGTGCGACCTTCAGGTCGTAGCAGTTTCTCCGAATTCCAGGCGGTTTGTACGACCTGAAGGTCGCACTCCGAACCTCATTTTCGGGAGAGGCATTTCTCAGAACCGTTTCAAGGGTTTTCTCCTCATTCGCCGGATCACACGATCAAGACGCTGGAAAGAAAGGGGTACAGGTCATGACGGACAGCCGCAGGGAAACCTTCGATCTCTACGTCCTCAACGTCGATCTCGGGAACGCCGTCCTGGCGGTCTCGCCTTCCGGCCAGAGCATGCTGCTCGACGCCGGCCCTCCCGGAGAGCAGTACACCAACGTGATCCTGGCGGCCATGAAGGACGCGGGAGTCGATCGGATCGACCACGTCGTCATCAGCCACTATGATTGGGACCACTACGGGACCATCCCGGAACTGGCCGAGAAGGTCCCCATCCTCCATTACGTGGACCACGGCTCCAACGAGGAGTTGGACAAAGACCCCGCGGTTTCCCAGCCTCACGCCGCCCGACGCAACCCGCAGTACGAGGCGTACATCAAAGCGCGGGAAAAGGGCAGCCACACGGCGGCAAAGCCCGGCGACAAGATTCCGTTCGAAGGGGTCGAGGCGACGGTCGTAGCCTCCGGAGGCCGCGTTCTGTCGGCGCCGGTAAAGGGCGGCGGGGGGTTCAACCACGCCGGCTGGTTGACCGAGCGGATCGCCGATAACACGGAGGAAGACCAGCAATCGGTCGGGGTCCTGCTGGAGTTTGGCCAGTTCCGGTTCATCGACCTCGGGGACTTGCCCTGGAACCTATCGTGCAAGTTGTTCTTACCGGAAAACAAGGTGGGGCCCGTGGACCTCTATCTGATCACCCACCATGCCTTGAGTCCCGTCAAGGAGTCGATCGGCGGGCAACGGCAGAGCGCCGCCGCCTGCCCGCCGTGCGAAGTGTACGGGTTGCGGCCGCGCGTGGCCATCCTGAGTTGCAACGAGGACTACGTGACCCGGCTGGCCACCCCCGAAGCCTGGCAGAGAGTCCGCCTGTCGCCGGGGCTGGAAGACATCTGGCAGACGCACTACCAGGCGCAGGGCGGGCCCGACAACAACGCCCCCGAGGAGTTCATCGTCTCCCTCAACGCGTTCCATGACGAGGAACGCGGCTGGATCAAAGTGTCGGCCGAACGGGACGGCTCGTTCACGGTCGCGAACAAACGCAATGGGTTCGCCAAGCGCTATCCCGCCGGAAAGAAGTCGCGGGTCATAAGCCGGCCGAAGCGACGCCCCCAAGCGGTCGCCGTCCAGACGGCCCCCTCCGCGGCTCCGGCGACTCCGGGTCCGGCCGCGGGGCCCCAATTCAGCCTCGCCCATACGCTGATCGGCCACAACCGCTTCGTTTCGTCCGTGGCGTTCAGCCCCGACGGGAGCATGCTGGCCACGGGCGGGTGGGATGGATCGGCCCGGCTGTGGGACGTCGAAACGGGAAAGGCCGTGCGGACGTTTGCCAACCACACGATGGCGGTCACGTCGGTCGCCTTCAGCCCCGACGGCCGCCTCCTGGCCGTGGGAAGCGACGACACGACGGCGACGCTTTTGGAAGCGGCAACCGGCCGATTGCTGCGCCGGTTGGAAGGCCATGTCGGCTATGTGTTGTCGGTGGCGTTCAGCCCGGATGGCCGGTGGCTGGCCTCCTCCACCGCGCACGGCAGGGTCAAACTCTGGGACCTGTCGAACGAACAAGAGCCGCGCACGCTGGACGGCCATTCGATGGCCGTTTATAGCGTGGTCTTCAGCCCGGACGGCCGGCAGTTGGTCTCGGGAAGCCGGGACGCGACGATCTTGTTCCGGGAGGCGCCGGGCGGCCAGCTCTTGCGCACTCTGTCGATCGGCCCTCAGCAGTACTACGTCTTCTCCCTCTCCTTCAGCCGCGACGGACGCTTCCTGGTGTCCGGGAGCACCGGCGGGGAGATCCGGCTGTGGGATGCCGCGACGGGCGAATGCGCGCGCTCCATCCGCGCCGGCAACAGGCAGCCGTACATCCAGCCCGTCGCCTTTGGCCCCGACGGCCGTTGGTTCGTTTCGGGCAACGGCTTCGGCGTCGCGCAACTCTGGGATGCGTCCAGCGGCGAGAAACTCAGCGCCCTTGCCGGCCACCGCGGAGGGATCGAATCGGTCGCCGTCAGTCCGGACGGGCGCTGGCTGGCCACCGCAAGCGACGACAACACGGCGAAACTGTGGCGGTTGGAGGACTAACTCGTTTCGGCGTCGTGCGGGCTGACCAACCCGCGGCAGGACGCTAAGTGCAACTGTTGGGAAATACGATCCTGGATCATGGAATTTCCCGAATGCATCTCCGGGACTCCCCGAAGGGGAGAGATATGAATAGCCGTGGGCGCCAGCCCACGGAAAGACGGCCCCCCCCCGTGCCTTCGACCCTGAAGGGGTCGAACAAGGGGCTGGGCCGCTGATCGACCCCTTCAGGGTCGGGCTGTTTCCACGTCCCGTTCCGTGGGTTTCGAAGACTCCACCCACGGCTACTCATGTTTCTCCCCTTCGGGGAGTTTCGGAAATAGATGATCGCATTCTCCAATGGATGCTCTACGAGGAAGGGAACCCATCTCATGACGACCGACGCCACGCGAACGCTGGAGCTCTACTTCATCAACGTCGAACTCGGGAACGCCGTATTGGCGGTCACGCCTTCGGGCCAGAGCATCCTGTTGGATGCGGCGGCTCCGGAACCGATCAACCTGGAGCGGATTCTGGCGGCCATGAACGACGCGGGGGTGACGAAGATCGACTACCTCGTCATCAGCCACTATGATTGGGACCATTATGGGACCGTTCCGGAACTGGCCGAGAAGGTCCCCATCCTGAACTACGTGGATCACGGCCCGTGGGAGACAAGAGGCGCCGAATCGAACAAGACGCCCGGCCCCATCCGAAGCAATCCCCAATACACAGCCTACCTCAAAGCGCGCGCCAAGGGCAACCATATCGCGGCCCAACCCGGCGACCGGATCCCGTTCGACGGAGGCGCGATGACCGTCGTGTCCTCGGATGAGAAGGTCCTTTCGGCCCCGATGGAACGCGGCGGGGGCCTCAACCACGCCATGTGGATGACCCAACTGGCCCTCGACAACTACGAGGATGACCGCAATTCGGTCGGGGTGGTGCTGGAATTCGGCCAATTCCGATTCATCGATCTGGGCGACCTGACCTGGAACGTTTCGTGCCGGTTGTTCAGCCCGGAGAACAAGATCGGTCCGGTAGACCTCTACCTGATCACGCACCACGCCCTGAGCCGGAGCGAAGGGTCGTTGGGCGCGATGCACCAGAGCGCCGCGGCCTGTCCGCCGTGCGAGGTCTACGGCTTGCGGCCGCGCGTGGGCATTCTCAGCTGCGCGGAGGACTACGTGACCCGGCTGCGGACCCCCGAGGTGTTTCAGCGGTTGCTCCTGTCCCCGGGACTGGAGGACATCTGGCAGACCAACATGCAGGTCCAGGGAGGGCCGGCCAACAACGCCCCCGAGCGGTTCATCGCCTCCGTCAACTCGCTCTACCCCCAGGGCGGCGACTGGATTAAGACGTCGGCCGAAGAGGACGGCTCGTTCACGGTCACGAACAAACGCAATGGGTTTTCCAAGCGCTATCCGGCGGGAAAGCCGTCGGTGGTGATCCGCGGGCCGGACCGGCCGTATCAACCGCCCTCCACTCCCGCCGCCCCGCCGCCGGCCAACTCCACCGAGGGGTCGCCCGCGGTCCCCCGGTTCACGTTCACTCATACCCTCGCGGAGCATGAGAGTTACGTCTCCTCCGTCGCCTTCAGCCCTGATTCCCGCCTGCTGGCGACGGCGTGTTGGGATGGAACGGCCCGGCTGTGGGACGTGGCGTCGGGGAAGAAAGCGCAGTCTCTCGTCCACCACCAAATGGCTCTCACCTCGGTCGCGTTCAGCCCCGATGGCCGCTGGCTGGCCGTGGGGAGCGACGACACGACGGTGACGCTGTGGGAAGCGGCCACGGGGCGCCTGGCGCACACGCTCGACGATCATGCCAGTTACGTCCTGTCGGTTGCCTTCAGCCCGGATGGCCGCCGGCTGGCCACTTCCACCGCGCACGGCAAGATCAAGATCTGGGACGTGTCGAACGGACAGGAAGTCCTCACGTTCCCCATCCAGCCGCAGGCCTTGACCCGAATCGCCTTCAGCCCCGATGGCCGGCTGTTGGCTTCGGGGATGTGGGAAAGAGTGATCCTGTTTTGGGAACCCGCCGGCGGGCGTCTCCTGCGAACGATAGAAGTCCCTGAGGGGCACTACAACGTCGATGTGGTGGCTTTCAGACCCGATGGGCGCGTGTTGGTTTCGTCGAGCCGGGGCGGCGACGTCCGGCTCTGGGACGTGGCCACAGGCGAATGCGTGCGCTCCCTTTTCGCGAAGGACGGGCGGCCTCACGTCTGTCCGATCGCCTTCGAACCGGATGGCCGTTGGATGGCCACGGGCTGCGGGCTCGGGATCGTGCAGTTCTGGGACGCGGCCACCGGCAAGGAACTGGGCCATCTCACCGCCCACGCGCGGGGCGTCGAATCGGTGGCCGTCAGTCCCGACGGCCGCTGGCTGGCCACGGGAAGCGACGACAACACGGCGCGGCTTTGGCGCGCGGACGAGTAGACTCGAATCAGGCGCTGATGCGGCGCAGGAAAGGCGGACGGCCAATGGCTACCATGCGCAGATCCTTCTTGTTTCCGCTGATTCTAGGGATGTCGTCGGCGGCTGGGATCGCGCCTGCGGGGAGCGTGTCCAGCGGGCCATTGCGGGTCGATTACCCGGAGGTCGGACAGAGCGGCCCCATCCGCATCTTCTATAAGGGGACGCCGGTCGTCGCCGACAACTGGTATTCCCTGGCCACGGACAAGGCCCAGCAGGCGAACACAACGGTTCTCTCGCAGGGGGTGGTCACCGAGGCGGTGGCGGCGCCGCTGGAGAAGGGGGGCATGCGGCTGCGGGTGGTTCGCCGCGCCGACTCCGCCATCGAACCCGATCTTGGGTCGTTTGACTTGACCTACGAGCTGCGCGGCGGCGAAGGGGTCATCCGCCACAGCATGACGCTCACTCCGTTTGGCGCCGTGAACATGCTCTCCTGCTCGTTTCTCGTGAAGTTCGAAGGCGTCGATCCCCAAACGACGCAGTTCCACTTCCTGGGCCAGAATCAGCAGGTCAAAACCGAGCCCTGGCCCGCGACCCCCTCGTCTCCCCGAATCGCGGCATTGGCGCGCCACCCGACGCTGGCCATGGAAGACAAGAAGATGGGCGGCATCGTGGCCTTGGGCGCCCAGCCGACCGGCGTGAAAAGTCTGGTGTTCAATCCCGATCTGCCGGGCTTCGACCTGACGCGCCAGGGCATGGCCGTGACGGCGGATCGGCCTCTTCAGACTCA
>JAPLSS010000030.1 GCA_026398515.1 Candidatus Sumerlaeota bacterium
CAAGCGCGTTCAAGACATTATCGGCCAGGTAGTCGGCGGCCCCAGCGCGTTTCAATGCGCCACGGAGATGAGCCGCGTTCAGGAGTTGCGCCGGATTGTGGACGACGAAATCGAGCGCTTGGGCGGCGGCGCGGCGGAGGAGCAGCGCAAGTGATCGCCACCACTAAGCGCCATTTATGAATGTCCTCAAATCAGAAAGGCCTGCGCCCTCACAATCCTTTGAGCAATTCGCGAACCTCGCGGGCCACCTGCTCGGCGGCGCTTTGCAGCATTTCCTCGACAATCCCCGGCTGTAGGACCTGTTCGACCAAGTCCTCGGCCCACGGCCATTCGGTGCGCGCCATGTGCGCGTGAACCCGTTCGTGCTGCGCCGGCGACAAGCCTTGGCAGTACGTGTTTGGATCGAGGCCCTCGTAGCGCGGCAGGCGCGTGGCCGCCGGGTCGAACAGATCGAGCCGAACCATGCCGCGGGCCGCGGCGGCGCATTGGGCGGTCTCTCCGGGGCCGGCGTGGCCGGGGCCGATCCGCTTTTGCTCGATCAGATTTCCGACGCCGGGGGTTGTCAGAATCCGCAGACCCAGTGTGCGTTGCGACTCCTCGGCCGGCTCGCGGAACGATTCCTCCTGCGCCGCTCCGCCGTGGCAGAGCACCTGCGCCACGGCGCGGAAGCCGGCCTTCGCCAATTCGCGGTGCGTCTCGCGGGCGATGGCCTTGACCAGCCCGGGCGAAAACGAGATCGTCCCGCGATAGGCGGCGAAGCCCGGGGCGGTGAAATACGTCGCTGGCAAGACCACTCCGCCGGTCATCCCCGCCGCCCGCTGGCAGATGGCCTCGGCGCGAAACCAGTCGGTTCCCAGCGGCAAGTGCGGCCCGTGCCATTCCAGCGACCCGATGGGCCAGTAGGCCAAAGGCGCGCGGGCGATGGCGCCGTCCAGTTCCTCGGGCGTCATGTCTGTCCAAAGAATCTTTTCGGTGGGTCTCATGGTTCGGCCTCCGTTAGCCGCGGACCTAAACGCACCCGCGCCTGCGCTCTACTCTATCTGCAATTCTTCCAAAACCCGGCTGTTCGGGTGCTCCGGACCGCCAAAAAAGGGGAGGAAGCGCGGTCCGCGCTTCCCCGTTCGGGTTTCGTGCCGCGAAAACGCCCTCTGCGCCGCGGGTGCAGGGTCAAGGCGCGGAATCACGACCTGGGCACGGTGAAGATCCCTTTGTTGGTTCGAGCGATCCAGCCCCACGACATCGTCCCGTTCGTCGGGTCATAGCTGACCGTCTCATTCCACCCCGTGCCCGTGCCAAGCAATAGATACGCCGGGGCTCCGTCAATATGCCTGGACGGCCCGGGGCTGACCAAGCACCACGAGTAACCTGCCGCCCGACAGTTCAGCTGAATCGCGCCAAGCGCGTCGCACTGAAAGGATTGATAGTTGAAGGTTGCGACGGCGTAACTCGGTTTGCCCGTACTCCCTTTAACCGAGCCTCCCACTTGAAACGGGTCGTTGGGGACCGAAGTGACGTAGGCCACGGGGGTCGTCAATTTTTCCAGCGACTTCAGATTGGTCGCATTGGGATCCGCGTACGCCACGCACTTCGCGTTCTTCAGTTCCCCGATCCCCTGCGGGCACCGGTTCCAATCCACGGCGTACGATTCGATGGCCGTGGCCAGGGTGCGCTGATCGGCTTTGGCGCGCGACACTTTTGACCGCGTTTGCGCCTCCAAGAAATTCGGCACCGCGATCGCCGCCAGAATGGCGATGATCGCCACCACGATCAGCAGTTCGATCAGTGTGAATGCGCGTCTCATGAATGGCCTCCTCCTGCAATCAGTTTCTCTCCGTTTGAGATCGCTTCGTTCCTTTTTTCCGCTTGGTGGCGGGAAGTGCATCGGTCTTCGCTTGGCGCAGGCGGCGCCCTTCGGCTACCGGCGTCTCGCCGCTGTTCTTCGAAGCCGTGGGGCCGCCTTCTTCTTGTCAGCCCTTGGGGGATTGGCCGACCCGCCGACAAAGGCCGCCGGCGGGAAAACCGAGCGCATCCCGCCTCAGTCGAACTTGTTCCACTCCTTCGCGCGGGAAACCGTCAGGATTGTGCCGGTGACGCTGAAATGGAACGGATTCTCGTCGCTGTCGTTGTTTTCGAAGGAGATCTCGCCGGCG
>JAPLSS010000689.1 GCA_026398515.1 Candidatus Sumerlaeota bacterium
AGGCCGGATTGCGCGCGTTGGCCGCGGGAGAGATCCTTGATCTTCTGCTTCGGATCGAGATCGAAGGTCTTGAGCAACTCGGCGGCGTAGGCCTCGTCCCATTTCGGGTAGAAGGCCTGCGTGTAGCGCATCAGTTCCACCACGCGCATCCAGTCCGGCAGGTCGCGATCTTCGGACAGGTAGCCGACGCGCCCCAGGACGCCGGGCGGGTCGGCGACCGGGTCGAGGCCGAAGACGCGCACGCGCCCGGTCTGCGCCTTGAGCAGCCCGAGTACGTGCTTGATCAAGGTGGTCTTGCCCGCGCCGTTTTCGCCAACGAGGCCGAAGACGATCCCCGGCTTGACCGCCAGGCTGACGTCTTCCAGGGCGGATTTCGACCCAAAGCGGCGGGTCAGGCGTTCGATCTCCACGATGCTGGATTCCATGGCGACAGGCCTCCGTCTATTGAATGTGCCGGCCTCTTTGGCGCAAGAGTTCAAGGAGTTCGTCCACGCCGACGTTCATCTGGCGCGCCTCGGCCAGGAGGACGTCGACGCGTTCGGTCAGGATTCGTTTCTGTTCGCGGCGGGCCAGCGGCGACCCGGAATCGGAAATGAACACCCCGGCGCCGCGGCGGGACGCCACCACTCCGGCCGCTTCGAGTTCGCGATACGCGCGGGCCACGGTGTTGGGATTGAGCGTCAGCTGCTCGGCGAGTTTGCGGACGGGCGGCAACTGTTCATCGGGCGCCAGACGGCCCGAGGCGACGAGGTATTTCACCTGGTTGACGATCTGGAGGTAGATTGGCGTCCCGTCGGAGGGAGAGATGCGCAGTTGCATGGGACCGGCCTTCAAGGGGGACGGCTCCGGAACCGCCCGGATTCGCCCGCCTTTTTGATCTTCTGTACTAGAACAATAGTACAATCTACGGGCGGCGTCAAGACTTTTTTTGCGCGGAAAGAAGAAGATTTCTGATCCTTCGCGAAATCGACCCTTGAGCGGCGCCCGTCTGCGCGGCGGCTTCACACGGTCATCCCCAACGCCTGAAGGCGTCGCTACGAACCCGCGACGCTTCATCCTTCGCCGGTTTGCGGGAGTCGCCGTGCGCCGTGATCGGCGGCCGCCGTTTTGCGGGGGCCGGGGAGGCCGCGCAGCCAGGCGACGCTTTCGACCGTGTAGACGATCAGACCAGCCCAAACCAGGCCGAACGTCACGAGATGCGCCGGCTCGAAGCGCTCCTTATAGGCGAACACGCCCAGGAAGAACCCGCACGTCGGCGAGAGATACTGAAGAAACCCGAGGGTCGACAGGGAGACCCGCCGCGCGCCCCAGGCGAACGACAAGAGCGGCAGCGAGGTGATCACGCCCGTTCCCGCCAGCAGCAGGTGCGTCGCCGCGTCGGCGTGGCCGAGCGCGCCGCGCCCTTGCGCCGCCCAGACGAGAATGCACGCCAGCGCGGGCGCCGACAGCAGGCCCGACTCGACCACCAGGCCGTCGAGCGATCCCAGCCGCGCCGTCTTGCGGATCAACCCGTAGAGGCCGAAGGTGACGGCCAGGACGATGGCCGCGATAGGCACGGCGCCGACGAACACGATTTGGTTGAGCACGCCGAGCGCGGCCAGGACGACGGCCGCCTTCTGCCACGGGCGCATCCGCTCCTTGAGAACGAGGCGCCCCAGGGCCACGCTCACCAGCGGGCAGATGTAGTAGCCGAGGCTGGTCCCCAGGACGTCGCCGTGGTTCACCGCGCGGATGTACGTGAACCAATTGATCCCCAGGAGCGAGGCGCTGAGGAAGAACACCCGCAAGACGCGCCGCCCGCTCGCCGCCGCGCGCAGGTCCGCCCATCCGCGCCGGAAACTGACCAGCGCGGCGCTGAACGCCATCGACCACACAATCCGGTGCGCGAGGATCTCAAACGGGCTGACCTGCCGTAGCGCCTTCCAGTAAACGGGAAGCACGCCCCAGACAAGAAACGAGGCGGCGATGGCGAAGACGGCCAGCGGCCCCGCCCCCGCGCCGCGGCCGCTTGGGGAAATCGAAGACGACATCAAGCCATGCTACCGGACCCCGGGCGAATTGCAAGCGCCCGCGTGCGGGCATTCCCCCGAAGGGCGCCCCGATGAACAGGTCCGGAGCGGGAGACGGTTCCTGAGAGCGCCGACACAGTTACGCCGGCAGAAACGTATGGCATGAAGATCAAGCGCCGACGTGGCCGCCGGCGCTCCCAGGAACCGCAACGTCAACCAATTGGACCGTAGCGCGCTAGTACCTTGACCATCTCTTTTTGATAGGTTAACCTTTGTCCATGAACGCTCCCGTTCCTGTTGTGAAGATTCCTGTCGATGGGGTGGCCGCTCATGGAGAAGATGTATGTGGTGGAGTTGACCGCCGACGAGCGT
>JAPLSS010000049.1 GCA_026398515.1 Candidatus Sumerlaeota bacterium
CCCTAATGTTCTTGCCGGGGAGGCCCTTGCTGTTGCCGCGAGCCGGGATGATCGCGACCACGGTCTTGTCTCCGATCATCGGGCTCCGCGCCATTCGGCTTGCGCCCGCTCGAACTCCTCGATCTGGCCGATGTCCAGCCAGTGCTCTCGAAGTGGATAGGCAACGGTTGTCTTGCCGGATTTGATGAGACGCTCGAAGAACGCTGGCATATCGAAGAACGTGCCCCGCGGCAATTCGTCGAGCGAGTCGGGCGACAGCGTGTAGATGCCGGCATTGACGAAGAACTTCTGGACCGGTTTCTCCTCGATTTCCCGAATGCGTCCGCCATCCAGGCGGACCACGCCGTACGGCACCTGAAAGTCGTACGCCCGAACGGCCATGGTGGCGGCGGCGCCGTGAGCGTCGTGGAACTGAAGCATGTTGTGGAAGTTGACTCGCGCGATCAGGTCCCCGTTCATCACAACGATCGGTATCGTGGGCCGATCCGCAAGCAACGACAGGGCGCCAGCCGTTCCGAGACGAGTGCTCTCCTCGAGATAGTCGACCTGAACGCCCCAACGGTCGCCCCCTCCGAAATGATCGCGGAACATTTCGGCTTTGTAGTTGACGGACAAGAAGATTCGCCTGAAGCCCTGCGCCGCGAAACTCTCGACGATCGTCTCCAGAATGGGTTTGCCTCCGATCGGGAGCAGCGGCTTTGGCGTTTCCGTGGTGAGCGGTAGCAGGCGTGTTCCGAGACCGCCCGCCATGAGCACGACCCAGTTGGGACGCTCGACGGCGCCGATGAGCTCATCGAGCGTCACGAGCCCCACGACACGATTGGCCGCATCGACGAGAGGCAGGTGGTGCAGCACCTTTCCGCGCATCAGCGCAAGCATGTCATCGGGCGACATCGACGGAGTCGCCGTCGTCGGCTGCGCGGTCATCACCTTCGAGACCGGATCCTGGAGGCTCTTCCCGGCGAGAATCGCGCGACGAATGTTCCCGTCCGTCAGGATGCCAAGCAGGGTATTGTCGTGGCCCAACACGAGGGCGACCTGGAGGCCCGATGCGTCGACCTTCGCGATGGCTTCCGCCAGCGAGCTTCCGGGTGCGACGACAACTGATTCCCAATCTTCCACTAAGGCCATGTGATTAAATAACTGCTTGATTTATCAGAGCGCGCGCCGTATGTTGACGCATGGATCTGAAGACGCTTCGTCGGAAGTACCGGACGCTCCGACCGGTGTTGACGGAGCGGTCGCGGCGCGTCTGGGCGGCGAGCGAAGCGGTGGCCTTGGGCCATGGGGGCATTGGCTTCGTGGAGAAGGCCACGGGGATTTCGCGCTCGACGATCAGCCGTGGCATTCGCGAGCAGGCGGGTCGGACGTCGCTGCCCCCGGAGCGGACCCGTCGCCCGGGCGGCGGGCGCAAGCGGACGGTGGACAAGGACGACCGCCTCGTCGCGGATCTCGATGGTTTGGTGGAGCCCACGACGTCGGGCGATCCGCAGTCGCCGTTGCGCTGGACGTCGAAGAGCGTGCGCCACTTGGCGACCGAGTTGCAGCGGATGGGGCATACGGTCAGCTACGCGCTGGTGCGCAAGCTCTTGCTGGCGGCCGAGTACAGCCTGCAGGCGAATCGCAAAACGCGGGAGGGGCCGCAGCATCCGGACCGCGATGCCCAG
>JAPLSS010000792.1 GCA_026398515.1 Candidatus Sumerlaeota bacterium
GAACGCATCCGCCGCGCCGTGCCCGGAATCACACTGCGCGCCACGTTCATCGTCGGCTTCCCGGGCGAAACGGACTCCGCGTTCGAGGAATTGCTCGAGGGGGTAAAGCGGCTGCGCATCGACCGGGTCGGCGCGTTCGTCTTCTCGCGCGAGGAGGGAACGCCCGCCTACTCGATGCCCGGGCAGGTCCGCGCTGAAGTCGCCGCCGAGCGCCTCGATCGCCTGATGCGCGCGCAGGCGGAAATCCACGCGCGGTTGAACGAGGCGCGCGTCGGGCGGATCGAGCGCGTGCTGTTTGAAGGCCGCGACCGCGAGCGCGGGGCCGCGACGGCGCGCTCCCAGGCCGAGGCGCCTGACATCGACGGCGTCATCTTTGTCAAGGGCGTCGGGCCGAAACGCCTGGGGCGCTTCGGCGAAATCCGCATCAAGCGCGCGGAGGGCTATGACCTCTGGGGCGAGAGGGTGGAAGGCCAACGAACTGCCGGATGAGAGCGCTTGGTCGGACCACGCGCTTCCGGGTTCACCATGCTTCCGAGGTGATTCAGCTCCGCGAATTCGAGGGTATGGAGTCCCGCCTTCAGGCGGAATGGATCGAATCGGGATTGAGATCCCAAGCGGCCGTTCCGCCTGCAGGCGGGACTCCATACCCTCGAGTCCCATTCCATCATTTCGGGCGGATCTCGCCATTCAAACTCTTGCCCTGGCGCCGCGAAGGCGCTAAAGTGCCTTTTGTAGGATGGAAGAACTCGTTTTTCCTTCCTCACACTGCGGGACCGGGCAGCGCCGCTGCCATCCAACTGGAATCGCTCCTGCGCCGCGGAGGGATTGCGGCGGAAACGGAATTCCCGCGTCGCGGAAGCTTTGAATCCCGCCCTGGCTAAGGTTGATCGCTGATGCCCGATTTCGAAGTGACGCGCGCCGCTGAACGAGACGCGGAGGATTTCACCGCGTTGATCGCCGCCTATCCGTACAAAGCATACCAGCAAAAGGCCCAGGGCATCGAACGGGCGCGGCTCGTCGAACACCTCGCCGAGGCGGTGCGCGCCGAGTTGTCCGACCCCAACACCGCCGCTTGGATTGTGCGCGGCGCCGGCCGCCCGCTGGCCGCTGCCACCCTCGCGCCGAACGAATGGCACAGCGGCTTCTACAACCTGCGCATGGCGCGCTGCCCCACGTTTCTGTCCTTTGAGCAGCCGCGCGAACTCACCCCGCTCCTGTGCGAGGCGATTCTCGGCGAAGCGCGCGCGCGCGGCTACCAGCACCTGAGCGCGCGCATCGACGGCGACGAGTACGACAACCTGCGGGCGTTGGAAGACTGGGGATTCCGGCCCATCGATTGCTCGCTGAAACTGGGGGCGACGATTCTGGCGGAGTCTCCCATCGCGCCGGCCGACGCGCGGGTCCGCCGCTACAAGCCGGCCGATCGCGACGACGTCATCCGCATCGCCGGCTCGTTCCACAACAAGAACCACTTCTACAACGACGACGCCCTCAGCCGCGCCGCCACCGACGCGCTGTTCCGCTCCTGGACCGAGCGCAGCCTCGACCGCCTGGCCTCGCACATCTTCGTGGTGGAAAACGGCGACGGACGGGTCGCGGGATTCGTCACCTACCTCGTCAACCGCCCGCTGAACGAACGGCTGGGCATGCGCCTGGCCGTGTTGGACTACATCTGCCTCGATCCCGAGGCGCAGGGGCGCAGCCTCGGCCTGGCGCTCACCGGCCAGTCGCTGGCCGACCTGTCGGGCGAATTCGATCAGGTCGAATTGCGCACGAGCCACAACAACTATCCCGCGCTGGCCTGCTACATGAAATACGGCTTCCGCGTTCTGTGCAGCGACTGGGTGCTGCATCGAAGCGTGGAGTAGCGCGCCGGACCAAGACCGTATCGACTTGGGAGTGGCGCCGGCTTTCCAGCCTGTGATCTCTCAGGCATTCGGCGCTATCCTGGCATTCACAGGCTGGAGAGCCTGCGCCGCTCCTCGGCTGGAGAGCCTGCGCCACCCAACCGGCGCGTTTCTTGCACTCGCCAAACACGGGAAGGACTTGGCCCTCCATGAAGCGCCCGATCTACATGGACAACCACGCCACCACGCCGGTCGACCCGCGCGTGTTCGAGAAGATGGCGCCGTGCTTCTCCGACCGGTTCGGCAACGCGGCGAGCAAGAGCCATGCGTTCGGCTGGGAGGCCGAGGAACTGGTTCGCATCGGGCGCGAGGAATTGGCCTCTCTCATCGGCGCCGACCCGAGGGAGATCGTCTTCACCTCGGGCGCCACCGAGTCCGACAACCTGGCGCTCAAAGGCGTGGTCGAGGCGAGCGGCCGCAAAGGCGCCCGCATCGTCACCGTCGTCACCGAGCACCATGCGATTCTCGACGCGTGCGAATGGCTGGAGAAACACGAGGGCGTAGAGATCGTGCGCCTGCCCGTCGATCGCGAGGGGTTGATCGATCTGGACCGGTTGCGCAAGTCAATCGACGACCGCACGCTCCTGGTGAGCGTGATGGCCGCCAACAACGAGATCGGCGTGGTTCAGCCGGTCGAAGCCATCGGCGCGCTGTGTCGCGAGAAGGGCGTCTACTTCCACACCGACGCGGCGCAGGCGCTGGGGAAAATGCCGTTCGACGTCAACGCGCTGAACGTGGATTTGGCCTCGCTTTCCGCGCACAAGATGTATGGCCCCAAGGGGATCGGCGCGCTCTACGTGCGGCGGCGCGCCCCGCGCGTTCGGCTCGCGCCGACGATCCACGGCGGCGGCCACGAGCGCGGGTTCCGCTCCGGGACGCTCAACGTGCCGGCCATCGTCGGCTTCGGCGAGGCGGCGCGGATCGCCCGCGAAGAGATGGCCGGAGAATCGGAGCGGTTGCGCGCCCTGCGGGATCGGCTGTTGCGCGGCTTGCTCGATGGATTGGACGGCGTATCCGTCAACGGGAGTTTGACACAACGGTTGCCGAACAACCTCAACGTGTCGTTCGCCGGCGTCGAGGGCGAATCGCTCATCGGCGCCCTGGGCGACATCGCCGTCTCCTCCGGCTCGGCGTGCACCTCGGCCGATCCCGAGCCGAGTTACGTGCTCAAGGCGCTGGGCGTGCCGCGCGACCTGGCCCGCGCCTCCATCCGCTTCGGCCTCGGGCGCTTCAACACGGACGAGGAAGTCGATTACGTGATTCGGAAGGTGGTTCAGACGATTCAGCGGATGAGGAAATAGGACCCGGACGCGCACGGACGGACACGGACATACACGGACCGACACGGACCCCATTTGGCGGAGCAATGCCAGGATGATCCGCGGCTTGCGTGTTTACTCGTGTTCGTCCGTGTCAGTCCGTGTTCATCCGCGGTTCATTTCTCTCTCGCGAAAGCCTCCGGTTTCCAACACCTTGTCCAATTCCTCCAGCGTTTCCACGCGCATCAACTCATTCCGCATCGCGCGGGAATGAGGAAGGCTTCTCAGGTACGCCGCGGCGATCTTGCGGAACTCGCGCAACGCTCGGGCTTCGTCGCCCCGCCGGCGAACCATCTCTTGCGCATGCCGGCGCATGATCGCCAACCGCTCCTCGACGGTGGCCGGCCGCCCGTCGACGCCCAGCGCCTCGCCGCGCTGAATCGCGCGCAGGCACGCGCCGATCAGCCACGGCGCGCCGAGGATGCCCCGGCCAATCATCACCGCGTCGCACCCCGTCTGGCGCATCATCGCCAGCGCGTCGGCGTCGGTGCGGATGTCGCCGTTGCCGATGACCGGGACGCGCAGCGCCGCCTTCAACTCGCCGATGCGCGCCCAGTCGGCCCGCCCCTGGTATTGCGCTGCGCGGGTGCGCGCGTGCAGGCAGACCCCCGCCGCGCCCTCGGCCTCGCAGATGCGCGCGATCTCCAGCGCCGCGCGGCCCGTCTCGTCCCAATCCCAGCGCATCTTCACGGTGAACGGAATGGAGACGGCCGCGACCACGGCGCGCACGATGCGGGCGACCCGCTCCGGTTGGCGCAGCAACGCCGAGCCGCCTTCGTTGTCGACCACCTTGCGCGCCGGGCAGCCGATGTTGAAGTCGACCACGGCCGCCCCGCGCCCTTCGACGATGCGGGCGGCCTCGGCGGCGGACTCCGGGCGCGCGCCGAAGATTTGGACCGCCACGGGAGGCGCCTCGCCTTCGATGTCCGTGAGCCGCCAAGTCTTGCGATCGTCGCGCACGAGGCCCTCGGCGGAAACCATCTGGGTATAAACCAGATGGGCGCCGTGCTCGCGGGCGATCGCGCGCGCCGCCCGGTCGGAAAAGCCGCACATCGGAGCGGGCAGGACGGGCGAGTCGCGCAGGAGTTCGAGGAACCGGCTCATAGGTTGGGATTCTACAACCAATGCGCTCGGTGTGTCATTACTTCGGAACACGAGAGTATGGAGTCCCGCCTTTAGGCGGAATGCGTCAGCGCCGGCCCAAGCCGACATCCTCGGATTCCGCCTAAAGGCGGGACTCCATACTCTCTCTTTGGCTCCTTATTGTGGCGCGCGGCGTTTCATCCATTGGGCAGGATCAACACCTTCATCGCGTTCTCGGCGCCCTGCTCGATCGTCTCGATGCCGCGCCGCAGGCCCTCGAGCGGCAGCCGGTGCGTGACCAGAGCGCTCACGTCGATGCGGCCGGATTGCAGCAGCCGGATGGCCTGAACCGAGTTGCGCAGCGACGTGAAGGACGCGTGAATGGAGAGGCCTTTGTGGAAGACTTCGAACGGTTCGATCTCCATGCGCGCGCCGCGGGGCGCCACGCCGAACCAGAGGATCGTCGCGCCCGGCCGCGCCACGGAAACGGTTTGCGCGATGACGGCTGGCGCGCCGGTGGCGTCGATCACGGCGTCATAGGAATCCTTCGGCAACGCATCGAGATCGCCAACTGTCCGGTCGGCGCCGCTCTTCTTCGCCAACGCGAGGCGCGCGGGGTTCTTGTCCGCGACGGTGATCTCCGACGCGCCGAGGACCTTCGCCGTCTTCAGCATCAGAAGGCCGATCGGCCCCGCGCCGAGAAGGGCGATGCGGTCGGCGAGCCGCGGGCC
>JAPLSS010000679.1 GCA_026398515.1 Candidatus Sumerlaeota bacterium
CCGCCCAACGCCCTGTCGACGAGCAAAAACGGCCTCGGAATCCATCATAACCTAAAGTGTTGCCATTGTTTCTCATCTATGAAATCGTCAAGGCAAGAATGGCCCGCCGGCGCGGGCCGTTTTCCGACAGGCTCCTAGCCGCTGGCGTACACGGTTCTCTGGCTCGAAAACGCCCTGTGGGGCCTGCGGCCGTTCGGATACCACTTGGTCAACATCCTTCTCCATGCGGCCAATACCGTTCTGCTGTGGCTGCTGTTGCGCCGCCTCCAAGCGCCCGGGGCCTGGCTGGCGGCGGCGATTTTCGGGCTGCACCCCGTGCACGTTCAGTCGGTGGCTTGGATCATCGAAATCAAAGACGTCCTATCGGCGCTGTTTTATCTCCTGGCGTTCCACGCGTTCCTGCGATTCCAGGCCCGTCCCCGCCTCTTGACTTGCGCGGCGTTGGCGGCCGTGTTCGGCTGCGCCATGTTGAGCAAGTCGGTCGCCGTCTCGCTGCCGTTGGCCCTGGGGCTGTGCCTGTGGTAGAAACGCGGCCGGCTGACCGTCCGCGACGGCCTGCTTCTGGCGCCTTTGTTCGCCATGGGGGCGATCATCGCGGGCCTCGACGCCCGGCTGGCGACTCGGACGGAGAATTACTCGTCGGGGCTGGCCCTGGCGCAACGCCTGGCGCTGGCGGGACAGGCGCTTTGGTTTTACGCGGGAAAGCTGATCTGCCCCCTCAACCTGATGGCGATTTACCCTCGGTGGGACGTCCGCGCGGACCACTGGGCGTCTTGGGCGGGCGCGGCGGCCGCCGGCGCCGTGGCGATCGGGCTGTGGGGCGCCCGGCGCGCGTGGGGGCGGGGGCCGCTGGCGGCGGTCTTGTTTTTCGCCCTGACTCTTGGGCCGATGCTGGGCTTGGTGGACTTCGGCTACATGGCGTACTCGTTCGTGGCCGACCGGTTTCAGTATTTGGCCAGCGCGGGCCTCATTGCCCTTCTTGCGGCTGCCCTGGAGTCGACGGCCAAACGCCTCTCCTCCCCCGGGGCGGCGCCGCTTGCGCGCCGCCGTGTTGGCATGGCTGGCGATCCTGGGCATTCTGACTTGGCGCGAAGCGGCGCTGTACAAGGACGAGGAAGCGCTGTTCCGCGACACCGCGGCCAGGAATCCCAACGCCTGGGCGGCGGTGGTCAATCTCGGCCGCGTGCTGGCCGGTCGCGGGAGATTCTACGAGGCGCTGGACTTATACGATCAGTCCCTCGCCATCAACCCCGACAACGCCGCGGCGTACGCCAACCGAGGCGCGGCGTTGCAGAGCCTGGGGCGCGTGGACGAGGCGATCGAGTGTTACCAGAACGCGTTGCGGCTGTGGCCCGGCATCCCGGGCCTGTAGGGGAACCTGGGAGCGGCCTACCTCAAAAAGGGGCAAACGCAGGACGCCATTCACTGGTATCGTGAAGCAGCGCGGGTGCAGCCCAACGACGCGGCGGCGCACAACAGCCTTGGGCTGGCCTTGTGCCAGGCCGGCCAGACGGCGGAAGGCCTGGAGGAGTTTCGCGCCGCCCTGCGGATTCGGCCCGACTACGCCGAGGCCGAGGAAAACTTGAAGAAGCATGGAAGCGGGCGGTAGGCTGTCGCGTCGACGGCTTCGGGAATGAATCCGGCCTCGTCAAGGACGGGAATTCGTCAGGCTCTTTTTTCCGGAATCTTGCGCTTTTTGCGCAAGATTCCGGAAAAAAGCCGTTCGTTCTTGGCTTTGGCTGCGCTAAGTTAGGAAGAAGAAAGCGCGATTCGTGGCCTAAGCGTTTTCGCCTGCGCCACGAATCGCGCCCATGTCTGGATCGCCTGGCCGGCGCGAAGCAAGAGCCAGGTTCCAACGCAGGATGGCCAAACAATGGCAAAGTCAGAGTCGCAACGGGGACGACGGCGCAGAACGGCGCCGCCGGCCCTCCAGGATAGTTCGGCGCCGGATTCTCTGTTGACGGACCTCGTGCCGTACGAGTCGCTCCTGCCGTACCTGGGGCTGCTCATTCTGGTTCTGGCCGTGTTCTTCCCGGCGTTGGGCGCCGGGTTCATCTGGGACGACACGGCGGGCATCCGAGACAACTTCCTCCTGCGGTCCCTGCGGGGCCTGTGGACGATCTGGAGCGATCCGGCTCACTCTCCCCTGGGCAACTACTTCCCCCTGACGTTCACCACCTTCTGGGTGGAGCGCCGCGTGTGGGGAACGGACCCCTGGGGCTATCACCTGGTCAACATCCTCCTCCACGCCGGCAACGCGGCGCTGCTCTATCGCCTGTTGGACCGCTTGGGCGTGCGCGCCGCCTGGCTGGCGGCGGCCCTGTTCGCCGTTCACCCGGTGCAGACGGCCTCGGTGGCGTGGGTCATCGAGCGCAAGAACGTGCTGTGCGGGCTGTTTTACCTGCTTTCCTTCTGGGCGTGGCTGGATCGGGAGAAGCGGGGCTGGGGCGCCTATGGCCTCTCGCTGGCGCTCTACACCTGCGCGGTCCTCAGCAAATCCATCGCGGCGACTCTGCCGGTGGGATTCCTCCTTTGCCTCTGGTGGAAGAAAGGGCGGGTCGACAGGAAGGCGGCGATGGCGACCGTTCCATTCCTGGTCGTCGGCGGCGCATTGGGCGCCGTGGAATGGCTGGTCCAGGCAGGCGCTCAACCCGATCGGGGCTTGTCGATCGTGGCCAAGTGCCTCATTGCGGGACGGGCGTTCTGGTTTTATGTGGGGAAGCTGCTCTGGCCGCTGAACCTGATGCAAGTCTATCCGCAGTGGCCGATCGACACCCGGCAAGCCGGGCAATACTTATATCCGCTGGCGGCGGTCGCCGCGTTCGCCGCGCTGTGGGCGGCCCGCCGGCGCCTGGGGCGCGGCCCCTTCGCCGCCGCCGCCTTCTACGCCGTCACCTTGTCCCCGATCCTGGGCTTCGTGGAAAACAGCGTCATGGACTACTCCTACGTCCACGATCACCATCAATACCTGGCCTGCATCGGGGTGTTCGCGCTCGCGGCGGCGGGACTGGACCGGATCGCCGTCGGGATCGCCAACGCCTTCAATGCCCCCGCAGCCTCGTGGCGGCCGGCCCTCTTCGGACTGGCCCTGGCCGTTCTGGGGTTTCTCTCCTGGAAGCAAACGCTCCTGTACAAGGACATGGAGACGCTGTTCCGGGACAACATGAAGAAGAACCCAGCGGCGTGGCCGGCGTACACCAACGTCGGAACGGCGCTTCTCGAGAAGGGGGACCTGGACGAAGCGGAGGGGATGTTCCGCAAGGCGTTGAGCCTGAAGCCGCGGTGCTTGGCGCTGCACAACCTGGCGAGCGCCCTGAACCGGGAGGGACGGTCCGCCGAAGCCCTGGAATTCGCCGACAAGGCGTTGGAGACGCGCCCCGGCGACTGCGCGTACCTAAACAACAAAGGACGGATACTGGCCCAACTGGGACGGTTCGACGAGGCGTTCGCGGCCTTCCAGCAAGCCTTGTCCGCCCAGCCCCTGTTCACCGAGGCCCGCGCCAATCTGGCCTGCGTGCTGGTGGAAACCGGGAGGATCGAAGAAGGCAAGGCCATCCTGACCCAGATCCTCCAATCCGAGCCCGACTGCGCCCTGGCCCGCGCGGACCTGGGTTTGGCGTGTGTGCGCCAAGGGGAGTTCCGCGAGGCGGTTGCGCATTTCCGGGAGGCCTTGCGCCTCGATCCCAGCATGGCGCAAGCGGCCAATAACCTGGCCTGGATTTTGGCCGCCGGTTCGTCCCGGACCTTCGCAGCCCCAATGAAGCCCTTCGATGGGCGGAAACCGCCTGCCAACTGACCGCGAAGCGCGACCCCGAGATGCTCGACACCCTGGCGGTGGGCTATGCGGCCGTCGGGCGGTTCGAGGAGGCCGCGCGCAGCGAGGACAAAGCCCGTCAGCTGGCCGAGAACACGGGAAGAGCCGAGTTGGCGGCGGCGTTGGCCGGCCGGCTCGAGATGTTCCGGCAGCGCCGCCCGTTCGTGGAAGAAGCGGCCCCTGCCCCGCCCTCCCCGTGAGAGGGCGTTCACACAGAGCGGGCGACCCTCCCGGAAGGCGGAGGGGATAGCCCGCATTTTTACCACTCCGGCTCGCGCTTTGCGCGGAGCCTGAACCAAGCTCAGCCGGGGCAATCTGCCCTGAAAGGGCAGAGGGACAAAGCCCAGGGTGAAGCCCTGGGACAAGGCGCCATAACCAAAGTCTTAGCCCTGAAGGGGCGACGGGATCAGAAGGCTCCAGCGTTTGCCGCCTCGACGCCCCTACAGGGCTTGGCCTAACGAGGTTCCGTGTTCCCAGGGCTTCACCCTGGACTGCTAAGGTCCAGAACGCTGCTATTTCGCGAAGATTCCCATGAGATTGCTTTGTGCGCCCTTTCCTTGGAGCGCTTTGGGAGATGGATTGGTCTTTCGGTCAATCGTCCTGCCCTGAATCGTCCTGCCTGTGTCGGTCCTGGCTCTCAGCACAACCACAGGCAGGACGATTCAGGGCAGGACGATTCGCGGCCACCGATCACGGCCACGGAGCACATCAGCGAAAAAAACGGGGCGCAACGGCCGGAAAGCCGTTCGCGCCCCGGGAAACGCCCTCTTCGGGCGGAAACAAGGAGAAGAGGAACGCCTCTCCTCCTTGGCAACACTCCGCTATTTCATAGCCGACCGCCAATCCTCGACACCCGATGGCGGCGCCAAGCGGATGGTGACCTTGGACGGATCCGAGGTGTCCGCCTGATAGATGAAATGCGCGCCGCCGGACGGCGTCGGGAGATTGAACGTCGGCGAGTTCAGGACAATCGATCCGCCGTTCTGCGTCACGATCACGTCCCACGACGGGAAGGGCGGGGTCGTCGGCTCGGCGCCGACCAGGGACACGTTGACCGCTCCGCCCAGCGTCAACACGCTGCCGTCGATGATGACTTGATCCTTATTGAGCGTCGGAACGGCCTGGAGCTCGAGATCCAGGTTGGAGCCCGCCAACAGAGTCAACCCCATGGTGAAGGTGGACGTGCCGATCGACGCGCCGGGAGCCAGCGTGGCGCCCGCCGGCGCCGTCAGGCTGATGCCGCACGGGCCGTTGATCATCAGCGTGCCGGCGGTCCAGTTGAACGGCAGGCTCGTCGGCTTCGACGACGCGAAGAAGCTCTTCGTTTTCAGCGTGCCGCCGGACAGGTTGAACGCGGTCATCACGCCCAAGCCGGTGGTGACCGAATCGGCCGTCAGCGTGCCGCCGCTGACGTTCACGGTTCCTTGCCCGCCTACTCCGGCGCCAACGGTCAGCGGACCGGTCACACCGACGGCGGTTCCGCCAAAGGTCAAGGTCGCTGTGCCCAGGTTCCCCACGGTGAGAGATGTGGGGAGCGTCACCTTCCCGCCGGTAATCGTCGCGGCGGCAACCGAGCCGACAGTGTTGGCCATCGTGGCCGCGTATGTGGCGGCCTGGTCCAGCGTGCCGCCGGACATGTTCAACGTCCCGTTCGCGCCTACGCCGTTGCCGATGGTCATGACACGTCCCACATGGACGGCGCCCGAGCCGGACAGGTTGAGCACGCCGGTTGAGCCTGCGGCTTGGGCGATTTGAAACTGGCGTCCCGTGTTCAGAACACCCGTGCCAGACAGATTGTATGTCCCAACGCCACCGGCGCCTTGTCCGATATAGGTGTGCGAACTTCCGCCGGCGTCGGCCCGCGTGACTGTGCCGCCGGTCTGGTCGACCGTGGCGGGGCTTGCGTTGCCGATGTTGAACTGGGCGTCGCCAGTCAGGGACAACGTGCCGCTGGTGACCCGAAGGCCCATGCAATGCGCGCCGTTGGAGTCAACCTTGAACACGCCGGCGTTGGTGAGCGTGGGAGAGGTGTCGAGAATCGCGCGCTCGTAAAAGAGAGGCGTATGGCCCAGGGTCCACGTGGCGGCGGTCCACAAGCCATTGCCGTCGTTCCACCTGTTGTCGACGATGACCCCGCTGCGGATGGGCCGATTGGTCGTAACAAATGGCGGCGGCGCGGCGTTCTGGTCGGAGAGGATCGCCAGGTTCCCAGTGCTCAGCCCCGGAACCGCCGGGCTAAACTGCACGAGGAACGGAGGCAGGCTCCCCCCGGGCGCAATCACCGAGGGCTCCGGAAACGGAAGGACCAGAGGCGGAACCGCCGGGGGCGCAAAGGCCGGAGGCCCGAGATCGGTGATGACAATGCCCCCCGGCCCCAATGGCGAGATCGTCAGCGGGCCCGCGCCCGCGTTGGACAGAGTCACCAAGGCGGCGGAAGGAACCAGCGGGGCGGGAACCGGCGGCGGAACAACCGCCAGGTCCGGTTGCGTGCTCTGGGGAACCGCATTGATCGCCAGGACGCCGACCGGCTCCATGAACGAGATGGAGGTGGTATCGAAATTCACGGTCGGAGTATTGGTTTCAATGTAGATGCCGCCGCCGCCGACGTTATTGTAATTGGGCGCTATCGGGGCATTGAGCAGATTCGGGGAGATATCGCCCGGCCCGTTGTCCGCGCTATCCAACTGATCCATGTCCGTGGGCCCGGCCGGCGCGACCGGGGTGGTCACCTGAACCCACGTCACCGGGTTGCCCCCGGCGCCGCCGGTGGCCATGGGGATGTTAACAGCGCCCACGACCGCCGTCCATTTATCCGCGGACAGAAGCCAGTTGTTGTTGCCGTCGCGGATCAGAAGGCGAAACTCCAGGCCCGCGGGAACGGCGGTGAAGGTCGGCACGACCGCCGCCAGCGTGTTCACGACAGTGTTCGGCGGAGCGCCCGTGCCCGCGGTGTTGAAGATTGTGTAGGCATACGACTTGGGCACGGTCCCGCCGTTCGCGAAATTGAACCGCAACAAGCCATTGGCGGTGACGAGCTGAATCTTGTTCGTGCCGGTTTGTTGGAACGCGTAGCCGCCCCACCCGAATCCGTAGGTGGTGGAGACCCTTATCGTCTCGGTTGCGGTGACATAGACATTCACATTGGCCGGGCATGCAAACGCGTCCGTCACGGTGACCGCTTGGACGTTTGCCGTCACCAGCAGGGCTGCCATGGCAAACGCCGCCGCTACGGTCGTTTTCTTTAGGGTTTTCATATCCCCCACTCCTTCCTTTCCATACGAAAGTCACTGGCGCAGCGCGAAAGCGCCGCGCGGTCTTGCCGCCTGCCGGGCGTGGCCACAGCCCTGAAGCCCACAGGGCCGCCGCCACGCCGCTTGGAATAGGAAAAGCCCGTTGAGCGCTTCCCCGTCGAGTGCGCGATCCCTCGCCGCGCGCAGCAAACTACGGTTGCTGTTCGGTGATGCCTCCTCCCCCGTCGAGATTCGCCCTGCCATCCAAAACGGATGCACCCCCCGGAAGAAAGAACAGAACGAAGCGGCAAGCCTCTGTCCGCGCGCGCGCTCCAAGCGCAAGGGTCAAACGCAAAACCAGGATGAATGCCGAGATGAGCCCTTTTGCGGCCAGCGCGACCGCACTTGTCCACCCAGATTCCCCCCCTTATACTACAATCCCAACAGCCTGTCCATCAAATTTGCGCGCCCCTTTCCGAAATCCCAGGACCCCGGAGAAGGCGCCGGGAGCGGCCAGGCCTCCACCCCCGGCGCCCATCGCCGGAACAAACCCCGGACGACTATTCGAACTCCTGCCAGACGCGCGCGCCGCTGACGATGGCGCGGACTTCGACGTCCTCCATGTTCACGTAGTAGATGTCCGGCACGCTGCTGGCGCTGATCGTCCCCGCCGTCTGAGTGCCCGTGGTGGTCACGCCGGCCAGGCCCGTCGGATCGTAGAGCAGCGTGTCGGCCCCGGCGCCGCCGTCCAACAGCATGGCGGTGGCCAGGGTCGTCCCGTTCAGAGCGACTTCAAACCGGTCGCCCAGCGAGGTGCCGATCACGTCGTCGACGCCTTCGCCGGTGATCTGGTTGCCGCCGGCGTCGCGGATCGCGAGGCTGCCGACCTCGACCGCCACCGCCGCGCCGACGCTGGCCAGGTTGACCGAGTCGGCGCCGCCCTCGTCGGAAATCGTATCGAGGCCGGACAGGCCATCGTAGCGATCCTCGCCCAAACCGCCGGCCAGGCTGTCGTTCTGGGTGCCGCCGAAGAGAGTGTCGGCGCCGTCGCCGCCGGCGACCGTGTCGTCTTGGCCGTTGCCGTTCAGCGCATCGGCCAACGGCGAACCCAGGATCAGGTCGTTGCCGCCCTGGCCGCTGATGACGGGGCTGGCCGCGGGCAGCGTCGCCTGGCCGATGTCCAGCGTGTCGGCCCCGTTGGCGCTGTTGATGTGGAGATCCTCGAAACTCTCCAGGTTGAACGACACGGTCAGCGTGTCAATCTGGGCCGCCAAGATGTCGCCCAGGTTGCCCGTCAGGGTGGCCCCGGCGTTCACCGGGACGGTGCTGTACTGGTTGCCGCCGGCCGAGCTGGTGTCCATGAGGATATCCCAGTTCAGCAGGTCGGTCCCGGCGCGCGGAGCGAGCACGTCCAAGCCGAAGTTGACGTTGAACGTGTCGTCGTTGGTCGTGCCGACCATCGTGTCGTCGCCGCCGTTTCCGCCATCCAGCAGGACCCGGCCGCTGAAGCCGCCGGCGTCGATGGAGTCGTTGACCGGGGTGGTGTTGGTGTAGAACTGGCCGCCGCCGGTCAAGTTGGCTTGTTCGATGCTCGCCAGCGTGTCGTTCTCGGCGACCGTGTCGTAGGTCATCGTCAGCAGGGCGTCGACCAGGACCATCGTCGAGCTGGCGGTGTCGGCGTTGTCGCCGAAGCTCGCGATCAGCACGTCGGTGTCGGCGCCGCCGTCGGCGATGCCGCTGCCATCGCCGCGGTTGCCGACGTTGATCGTGTCGTTGCCCGCGCCGCCTTCCGCCGTGTCGACTCCCGCGCCGCCGTTGAGGCTGTCATTGCCCAACTCGCCCACCAGCGAATCATCTTCGCTGCCGCCGCTCAACGTGTCGTTTCCGGCGCCGGCCTGAATCGTGTCGTTCTGGGCGTTGCCGTTGAGAACGTCGCTGTTGGCCGTGCCGATGACGAGATCCCGGCCGTTGTTGCCTTCCAGCGTCACGGTGGTCGCCAGGCTGACGGCGCTGGCGTCCAGCGTGTCGCCCAGGAGCGTGGTGTCGTTGGTGTCGTTGAAGCTTCCCCCGGCCACGCGGAGCCTCTCGATGCCGGAGAAGACCGGCGTCCATTGGATCAGGGTCGGATAATAGAAGGCGTAGCTGGCGCTGCCGTTTCCCGAGGCGTCAATCGTCGGCGCGATGGCGATCTTGTAGGGGTTTGTGCCGCTGTTGCCGGAGATGTTCACGTAGTCGTCGCCCGCGCCGCCGACCACCGAGTCGCTGCCATAGTTGATGCCAAAGGTGTCGGGGCCGCCGGAGCCGATCAGGGTGTCGTTGCCGCTGCCGTTGCCGCCGTCGTCGAAAGTCATCCCCCGTGTGCCGTTCCATGCGGAGCCGTCCAACAGATCGTCGCAACTGTCGTTGTTCACAACGGTCACGTTGTCGGTGATGTCGCCGCGCCCCTCCAAACCGGGGATCTCGATGCCGGTGAAGTTGCAGACGTAGGTCGTGACCGGGGTGGCCCGGCTGCTGACGTTGATCACGCCCGAACCGGGGTCGACCCCGGGGGTGAGAATCATGACGTTGCCGGCGTTGGCGCCCAGGCTGGCGAACAAGCCGGCGCCCGTCTTGGACATCTGGTCCGTCCCCGCCCCGCCATCGATCGTCGAGTTGTATTGGCCGGCCCCGTCGATTGTGTCGTTGCCGTCGCCGGCGTAAACCGCCTCGGAGACGGTGACCGCGGTGAGGCCGTTGCCCAGATCGATCGTGTCGTCGCCGCCGTTGCCGTAAATCGTGTCGCGGTCGTCGCCGCCGTCCAGCGTGTCGTTGCCCTCTTCGCCGACGACGGAGTCGTTCCCCGCCCCTGCGTCCACGTAGTTGTTGCCGGGACCGGCGAACAGGCGGTCGTTGCCGTTCCCGCCAACAATGCGGTCGCCGCCGTCGTACCCGTAAATGGTGTCGGCGCCGCCTTGGCCGCTGAGCGAATCGGGGAATTCACTGCCCAAGAGCGTCGAGTTCTGGTCGCCGTCGATGCACAGCACGTAGTAGTTGACGGCGGAGTTGTTGGTCGGCAACACGGCGTTGCGAAGGCCCGTCGGGATGTTCGGGAAGTTGGCCTGCGTGATTTGGGTCAGGTCGTACAGGCGCGCGCCGTTGCGGCCGTTGCTGCCCGTGCCATACTGGCCGTTGGTGCTGATGACGATGCGGCGGACATCCGAGGCCGCGACCGTCAGCGTGGTGTGCTGCGAGGCGGCCACCGAGTCGTCGTCGATGGGAAGCGTCACGCCGCCGTAGTTGACGGCCACGTTGCCCAGCCCGTCGACGCCGACCGCGACGGTCTGCGTGTCGATGCTGGCGCCGATGGCGACGCCCAGATGGCCGGCGAAGCCTTCGTTGCTGACCGCCGTGTCGCCCGTCTGGTCGAAGAAGGCCGTGACGGTGGGGAAGGCCTTCGGGGCCAACGCCCAGCCGGTCATCAGGAACAGCGAGGCCACCGCCGCCAGGCGTTTCTTGGACTGAAAGCTCATGCGCTCGCGCGCGATCTCTTCGCTCTGCCCTTCGCCGACCAGGGTCTTCTTAAACCAATCGACCGAGCGCTCGGACAGAACGCGCAACGCCGCCGGCGCGTCGAACAGCCGCGTGGCGCCGGGAACCACCACCATCTCGGAGTGCGCCAGCCGCCGGCGCGCCCAGCGCGCCTGGCGCAGCGCCCGGCGGTCCGCCCCGCCGACGATCAACAGGGTGTGGGCGTCGACCGCGTCCAGCCGGTCGGCCGCCGATTCCAGTTGCGGCGCGCAGGCCACGATCGACGAAATGCCGCTTCCCCGTCCCGAAGCCGCCCACAACGCCGCCGAAGCCCCCTCGCCGGCGCCCATGACGCCCCACAGCGCGCCGGTCTCCGAATGAAGCCAGTCCGTGCCGGCCAACAGCCGCTCGCCCAGGGCCGCGGCCTCCAACGGCGCGCGGCGCGCCGATTCGGCCGGGGTGAGCAATTCCATGGACAGCGTGGCCAGGCCGGCTTCGTTCAACTGACGAGCCACCGCGGCCAACGCCGATCCGTGCAGGCTGGCGCCGCCTTGGTGCGCGAAGATGACCCAGCCGGAGGCAGCTTGGGGGAGGCCGACGCGCGCGCGCAGTTTGACGCCGCCGGCTTTCAACTCCACCTCTCTCGCCTCCACACCCAAAGAATGGTTGATCATGCAACACTTCCCTCGTGAGAAGGAATCCCGCCCTCCGCAAAACGGGGGCCGCTCGCGCTTCGGTCCCGACAGCGACACGCAAAAAGGGAGCGACTTCTCCCGCGCATAGCTCGAACACCGCGCGCTTACGATGGATGCTTGGTCATGAAGCTCAATCGTCATCCAGCCGTCGTATCCGACGTCATCCAGCAAATTTGCGCGCCCCTCTCCGAAATCCCAAGCCCCCGGAGAAGGCGCCGGGAGCGGCCAGGCCTCCGCCCCCGGCGCGCATCGCCGGAACAAACCCCGGACGACTATTCGAATTCCTGCCACGTGCGCGCGCCGCTGACGACCGCGCGGAGGGCCAGGTCCTCCATGTTCGCGAAGAGCACGTCCGGCTTCCCGGTGGCGCTGATGGTGCCCGCCGCC
>JAPLSS010000734.1 GCA_026398515.1 Candidatus Sumerlaeota bacterium
GAATGCCGGCGGCGGGCCCCTCGGATTCCGCTGACGCACTTGTTCGGGGAGCCGCCGGGAGACGCGATCGAGCGAACGCGGGCCGCCGGCGCCGAAACCATTTCCATCGACCACCGGAAGGCGAACGCCGGGCACGTGGCGGCGGCGCGCGACGCCGGCCTGCGCGTGGCGCTATGGACCGTGAACGCCGAGGAGGATTTGTGCCGCGCGCTGGATCTGGGAGCGGACTGCCTCACCAGCGACCGCCCGGATTTGCTGTTGCGGTGGCTGGGACGGATTTAGGCAACGTCGAATGGCGAATGGGGAATTCAGAGTTCGACATTCCTTGTTCCGCGGTCTACATTCGAGAACACGAAGTTACGCTTGGCTTCGCCTCGTCCAGATTATGAAAGGAACGTTCCATGAAGACCACGATCCGCAAGACCCTGCGCCCCCTCCTCTGCGCGTGCATTGCCGCCATCGCCGCGCGCGGCGTCGCCGCCGAGGCGCAAACGGAAAAAGACCAGCGCCTGGCCTGGTGGCGCGAGGCGCGGTTCGGCATGATGATCCACTGGGGCCTTTACGCCGTTCCCGCCGGCGAATGGAAGGGCCAGGAGATTAAGGGCATCGGCGAGTGGATCATGCTTCGCGCGAAGATCCCCGTCGTCGAATACGAGCAGCTCGCCAAGCAGTTCAACCCCGTCAAGTTCAACGCCGACGAATGGGTCCAGGTGGCCAAGGACGCCGGACAGAAATACATTGTCATTACGTCCAAGCACCACGACGGCTTCGCGATGTTCGACTCCAAGGCGTCGAACTACAACATCGTCAAGGCCACCCCCTTCGGCCGCGATCCGATGAAGGAACTGGCCGCCGCCTGCCAGAAGCAGGGCATCAAGCTGTGCTTCTACTACTCACACGCGCGCGACTGGCACGAGCCCGACGCCTCCGACAACACCTGGGACTGGCCCGACAAATCGAAGAAGGATTTTGCCCGCTACTTTGAGTCGAAGGCCATACCGCAGGTCCGCGAGCTGCTCACGCAATACGGCCCGATCGGCCTCATTTGGTTCGACACCCCCATCGAGATCAACGAGCAGCAGTCGAAGGAGATCGCCGACCTGGTGCACGAGTTGCAGCCGATGTGCCTGGTCAGCGGGCGAGTCGGCCACGGCTGCGGCGACTATGAATCCCAGGGCGACAACCAGATCCCCGGCGCCGTCGTCCCCGTCGACTGGGAGACGCCCGCCACGCTCAACGACACCTGGGGCTACAAGAAAAACGACACCAACTGGAAGCCGGTCGAACTGCTCGTCTTCAAACTGGTCGACATCGTCGGCAAGGGCGGCAACTACCTCCTCAACGTCGGGCCGACCGCCGAGGGCGTGATTCCCCCGCCGAGCGTCGAGCGGCTGCGGGCCGTGGGACAGTGGATGAAGGTCAACGGCGAATCGATTTACGGCTGCGGCGCCACGCCCTTCCGGCGCGCCCCGTTCCATTGCACGTCCAAGCCGGGCAAGCTGTACGTCCATCTTTTCGAATGGCCGCAGTCCGGCCGGTTCGAATCGCCCGCGATCGGCTGCAAGATTACGAAGGCCTACCTGCTCGCCGATCCCGAACGCAAGCCGCTGAAAGTAGAGCAGGAGGGCGACAAGATCGCGGTCGCCCTGCCCGCCGCCGCGCCCGACAAGATCGACTCGGTCCTCGCCCTGGAAATCGAAGGCAAGCCCGAGATGGCCGCGCAGCCCATCGCGCAGGCGACGGACGGCAGCGTGACGCTCCCCGCCGCCGACGCGGCGATTCACGGAACGAAGGCGAAATACGAGGCGGACAGGCAATGCGTCGGTTTCTGGACGGCGCCGAAGGATTGGGTGAGTTGGGAGTTCAACGTCACGACCCCCGGCGAGTTCCAGGTCGAGATTTCCCAGGCCAGCCCCCAGGAATCCGCCGGCAGCGAGTATGAAATCCAGATCGCCGGGCAGACGCTCAAGGGAACCGTCAAGGAGACGAAGGACTACACGAAATTCCGCACGGTGAAACTAGGCGCGGTCAAGATCAATGAGGCTGGCCGCTGCACGCTCTCGGTCAGTCAAACTCGTCCCGCAACCGGCGGCGGCGGAGAAGTAGCGCCCGGCGACGTGCGGCTCCTGGGAGCGCCGTCGTCCACGTCGGCTCCAATCATGCGGCCCCTGAGACCAAACGCGCGAGGCGCGCTTCCGGGTCGACATCCGGTCTCGCCGGCTCCCGCCGCGCCGGAGCCGGAACCGGCCCGGAAACTCCTCGTCCGCCCGCCAGCGCGGCATCTCCACCGAGACGCTGATCAACGTCAGGCCGGCGGAAGAACTCGAAAGCGGCGCATGAACCGGTGAATGGCGGATGGTTCCCGCCTTCCCATCCCTCCGGCGACCGACGGAAGGAAAAGGGCATTCCAACGCCGAGCCCGAGAACTTGGTCGCCCGGCCCCGAAACCCGAAACCCTGCACCCAACCGCCGGGAGGCCATATGCCCCCCGATCGCGCCCGGAAAAATGTGCTCCGATTGTATTGGGAAATCTCTTGCGCACCCTCCTTTCGACGCGGATACTGGTGCCCTGTTAAACTCTATACGTGGTTCTCGGTGTGGTCAGCTGGGGTCTCGTGCGGGCTTATGGAATTCCTATCCATGAACGCCGTCTTCCATTTCCGCAAGCGGAGAACGTGGTTCCTCGGGCGATGCAAGGCGTTCTCGCCGTTAGAATCGCCGGACCGCGGACTCCCACTGCCTCTGCCTCAGGAATCCCACCAGCTTCTACACGCTGGCCTGCGCACCGGAAATGGGCGGTTCGAAGTTCAGCAATTCTGAGCCAGCCGAAATCTAGGTCCTAGATTGAACGAGTCTCCTTTAGGGAATCCGAATCAGTCATGGTGAGAATGGCCATCCGCGTAAAGGTCGGAACGGAAGCCCAATGATGGTAGCATCCGCGCCAAATCCCCAGCATAGGTGCCCCAAATGCGACGCGCCTCTCTCAGCCGTTTTGCGGCATTGCCCAACATGTGCTTTTGACGTCGGTGCGCCGAACGTTCGGGCCTGTCGCACAGACGAGAATCTAAAGGCTCTTGCTGCGAGATATGACAGTTCACGAGCGCGAGCCAATGCTAGTGGCTGCCTGAAGGAATTCGATGCATTCAGCACTTTGATAGAGAAACAATCTGGGGTTGTTGTGGCCATGACGGCCGCTATTGCGCGGAGTCTATTTGATTATCCCAAGCAACTCTATGCAAACTACGAGCAATTGGTGGGTGCCAGGATCCGAAAGCCTGCAGATCCCGAACACGATCGGCATCGATGCGCTGTGGGGGGAGTTTTGTTTGGGAGCTATGCTGGTTCCATTTACTATGGTACGTTGTCTCTGACAGGGATTGGCCTACCCACCTATGGTGTCGTCCACTGTCGACTGCGCTCTGTTACTATTGATAAGCGGACGTCTTTTCTCGAAACAAACAGCTATAAGTTCGTTACGGATCATTCCGTAGTTCCCGGTACGAGCCTTCCACCTGGTTTCATGGCCTGCTGGGAACAGCGGCACGCTCTTGTCCTTGCAAAACTGGGGGACCGTCTATCTGTTGGACAGACCGAATCTGAGTGGGAAGCGATTCTCGTACATTCGGACGACAAGGATCGAGGGAACGACGATTTTGTTGAAGCTCACATCTACGAGAGCTTCGACAGGAACGCTGTCGAGGCAATGGTACTCTCCACCAAGAGGAAACTGAGCAAAGCAGAGACGATAGACTTTGATGTAGCGATACACGAATTCAATCGTCTCAAGGGGAAAACAAGATGATTGCGATCTCCTCAAGAAGCGCGGGGGTTCTTGTTCTTCCGAACCCCGACACGGGTGAGTATGCTGTTCTCGACTTAATCGAGGGAGAGCAGCACGATCCGATCGACGCCCAGTATATTTATTCTGCGGCGCAGGACTGGGAGGAGATAGAGAATAGTGATGCCAAGACGCTCATAGAAGCAGCAAGTCGTGAGTACTGGCTTGCACGGACAGTTTCGCTTCTTCTCTCAGCAATCAGGGGGCTTGAAGAAAATCTTGAAAAGAGAGTTTTGGAGCATGTTGAGGAACTTCTCGGATCTCGGGTGTCTTCTGAGACCGCCCTTGATCGCCTTCTCGTCGCTCCTCTAGTGGATCCGCGTTCTCCTCTGCCGGCCGCCAAAAGTGCTTTGTCGTGCAATTTCTCAGCTGTAGCGTCCATTCTTGAGAATCTAGCCGAGTTGCAGCCGCTTCTCCATAGATTCGCCGACCTTTGGCTGCGTTTGCCGGCAACTGCGTTTGGCGGCTTCTCAGAGTCGCGGGAGACGATTTGGACGACTCTCATTGAGAAAGGCCGGATGAGAAGCCTCCTGGAAGCTGGCAATAGACGCGATTTCACGACTCAATGGAATCTTTTGGCGTTTCACTTTGCCTCTTATCAGTCTCGGTCTGGAATAGGCCTACTAGGACAAGAAATGTCGCGTCTGTTGTTTCCTGAGGGAGAGCATGTGGAGATAATGGATGTCCCGCTGGCGCAAAGGACTGAATCTGTGCCTGGCCATCAGCGCGACCGTGCGACAAACGTTTATGAAGCCTTTGAGAGCGTGAAGAAACAGATCACCGCCATTGCGCAGGCCGTCTCTCAGGGCCACGATGCTAAGGCGGAGAAATTCCTCAAAGAACTCATTCAGGAGCAGACTTCGTCTTCGCAGGGAGAGGGTTTCGCGGTGAAGTCCCTGTGCAACATAGCCCAACGCTGCGCGGACATGTTCCGCATGGACTTCGAGGCGATTTGTCTCGATGAAGCACTGCGACTTCATCCATTGGACCCGTGGGCTCTTATCCAATACGGGGACCATCTAAAGAGAATAGGGAAATACGATCAGGCGATAGAGACTCTTGACCGGGCAGAGCAGTTTGGCAAGAGCGATATCGCGCGATCGTCTAAGGCGGATGTCTATTCCCAACAAGGCGATTATGCAAGAGCCATCCACACATATGAAACGATATCGGGCTGGAGCGAAAAGCCCATATTGCGTACCGCCATGGCGGACAATCTCCGAAAAATGGGGCGTTTGGAAGAAGCCCAACAAGCGTACGAAGAGTTGATCGGATCATTACAGCAGGGATTGCCGGATTTTGCTTCTAGCGAGGCCCGAGCACTCGCGGGGATGGCGGAAACAGCGAAGAAGCAAGGCAAATTCGAAGTTGCCTTGGGTATTTACTACAGCATCCTCGAACGGGGAGGGATAGAGGATCGAGATAGGCCGTTCTACAAACTAAGACTGGGCAGTGTTCTGAAGCTCATGGGTCAATTCCCTGAGGCCTACAAAGTCGTGGACGAAGTCATCCAGCAGTACCCCTTTGCAATGGAGGCTCGATTCACCCGGGGATC
>JAPLSS010000005.1 GCA_026398515.1 Candidatus Sumerlaeota bacterium
CGTTCTTTGCGTTCTTTGTGGCAAATCAGTTCCGCCCATTTTCGATCAGCGAGTCCGCGCCTTGACCTACTTCCAATCGCTCTTTCTCGACAACCCGGTGCTGGACTACTTCCACCGCGCGGCGTGGCGGCGCTGGCGGCGGTGGGGCTGGATCGTCGCGCTGTTCCCGCTCGTCATCGTCGGTTGGCATCTGTTCTTCGAATACCTCAGCATCGTCCGGGGCTACCGCAACAACGGCCCGGGGCCGGCGGTCTTCTCCACCTTGGCCGGCGGGCTGTGCATCGCCTTCCTGGCCGCCGGAGCCTGTGTGTTCTCGCTGGCGGGCGTCGCCCGTCTTCTGCATCCGGATCGCGTGGAGCCGCTCTTCCTCACTTCGCTGGACCCGGCGCAAATCTGGGTCGCGGCGCTCGTCAACCTGAACCGCAACCTGCTGATCCTCCTCACGGCCACCGTGCCGCTCCTCCTGGCCGATGGAGCGCTGGCGAACCTGTCGCCATGGATGATCCTGCGCGAGGCGGCGTGGCTGCTCTTGTTCTGCAACGTCTGGTTCCTGATCTTCGCCGTCGCCGGTTTGCAGGTCGGCTTGCGGTTTGTCTCGTTTCGGTCCGGCTTTCTCCTGGCGCTCTACGTGGCATTTGGCGCCGGGGGGCTGATGGAAACGTGGTATGGCGAGCGGAATCTCAACGTCCTCTTTCTGTTCGGCCCTCATCCGCTGCCTTCGGTGGTCCGCGATTGGACGCTTCTCGATCCCGGCGGATTCATGAGCGCGAGCGCGACGCGATTGACCATTCTCGGCTGGCCGTTTCCCTATGTCCCGGCGGTCCTTGTCGCGCTGGCGTGCCTGGCGTCCGGGTTGATCGGACGGCTCCTGGTCGGCCCGATGCGCCTTCCTTCGCCGCCGACTGAGCGCGGAGCGTCCGGCGAGTCCCAGACCAGGCCCCGAACGCTCGGCGAGTCGTTCGCGAAATGGGCGGAGAACCCCATCCCGTGGCTCGCTTCGGCGAAGCCCGCCTACACCTGGGTCCAGATCTGGGAACGGATGTATGAGAACATCCATCCGGCCCTGAGGCGGCGGATGTATCTGGCCAAGGCGGCGGCTTCCGGCGTTCTATGGACGCTCTTCGCCGTCGCCATCTTCGATTTCCTGTCGTTCACCTCCGGACGGCCAGGACTCCGGTATGGCACGGACGACCTGCTGGCGTTCCTGACGATCCTGCAGACCCTGGGATTGTTCGCCGGCTTTCATTTCGCCTATGCCGGGGCGAACCCAGAGGCGATGGCGCGCGGCCCGAGTCGCTCTGCGCGTGAGGCGGCGTATGCGTTCAAGATCGGCGTTCTTCTTCTGTGCGCCTGGATCGCCGGCGCCTCGATTGGCGGCGAGAAATACTACAGGCTTGGTGCCCATTTCGAAGGGCCGCAATGGGATTGGCCGATCGATATAAGTTTCCACAGATACCTGTTGTTCATCGTCCTTGCGCTCGGCTCGCAAAGCGTCTTCCAGTTGTGGGTCTCGTCGAAGTCGCGCCAGGCGACGCAGGCGGTCTTCTTCTGCGCGCTCC
>JAPLSS010000299.1 GCA_026398515.1 Candidatus Sumerlaeota bacterium
CGACGGGGTACGTTTTCTCGCCGGCGGTGGTGATCACCCCGAACGGCTGGGGATAGATCACCTCGTGGCCGCGGTACGCCGACTTGCCGATCTCGCACATGCCGATGCACCCGTCCACGCAGGTGACGCACATCCCCGAGGAGGGAACCACCGAGCCGTCCGTCCGGTTCTTGGTCAGGGTCGCGGCCGTGGCGTTGGGTCTCGAAAGTGTCATGGACATCGCGCTTCGCGTCTCTCCTTCCTTCAGAGTCTGTCCCAAACCCCCAAATGGAAATGCGATTCAGACGGAAATCCGCCCTCCGCCACAACTGATTGGCCCTTGCCCAAGGAGTTGTCGGACGGGCGTCTAGTCCTTCCGAATCTCGCACGCCACGCAAGGATTCAGGTAGCACATCATGTCATCGAACCGCTCTTTCTCGACACACGGAGCGGACAGGTTGGCGCAGCCGCCGCAGATCGCTTTGTCCGGTTCGGTGTACGTGCACCGCAGTTGGCAGGCCGGACACACGTACTGACAACCGCCGCACAGCCGGCAGACTTCGGACTTGGCGTCGAACGGAGTCCCAATGCTGCGTCCCTCGCCTCGGTTGCGAAACCCGATGGCCCCCGCCATCATCTGTTCCGAGCACATTCGCACGCACAGGCCGCACAGAATGCAGTCTTCATGCTCTTGTCGAAAACGTTGGCGGCGCACCCCGTGCGCCGAGGCGAGATCTTGAATGGTCTTGGATTGAGGACAGGACGCCAGCAGAAGCTCCAGCACCATCCGCCGCGCCCGCAGGACGCGCGAGGAGGCCGTGCGCACTTGAAGGCCTTCCTCCGCGGGATACGTGCACGAGGAGACCAGCCGGGTTCCGGGCCCTTGCCCGATCTCCACCACGCACAGCCGGCAGGCTCCGTACGGCGACAGTCCGTCCATGTGACACAGCGTGGGAATGGGAAACCCCAGAAACCGCGTCGCCTCCAGCAGCGTGGCGCCCTGTTCCACCGAAACCCTCAATCCGTTGATTGTCAGATTCACCATCCGGTTGATTGCCTCCTGGCCCCCGGGGGGCCGCTCTGCCCAAGGGCTCGCGATTGCCGCGCCGGAACCGCGCCGCCGGGCTACGCCACGAAGACCGCCTCCGACTTGCACACGCTTTGACACGCTCCGCATTTCACGCATTTGACCGGATCGATCACATGGCGCTGCTTCTTCTTTCCGGCGATCGCGCCTTCGGGACAGACCTGGACACAGGCGTGGCAGCCATCGCAGGTCTCCCCGATGGAGAAGGAGATCAGATCCCTGCAAACGCCCGCGGGGCATCGCTTTCTCTCAATGTGATCCAGATACTCGCGGCGGAAGTAGTGAAGCGTGGAAAGCACGGGGTTGGGCGCGGTCTGCCCCAGGCCGCACATCGTGGTGTCTTTCACCGCGCCGGCCAGTTCCTCCAGCAGCTCCAGCTGCTCGCGCGTCCCTTGGCCCTTCGATATGTCCTCCAGAATCTCGTGCATCCGCTGGGTCCCCTTTCGGCAGGGGAAGCATTTGCCGCAGGATTCATCTTTCAGGAAGCTCATGAAGTACTTGGCGATATCGACCATGCAGGTGTTCTCGTCCATGACGATCATGCCGCCCGACCCCATGATCGATCCCGCCTTGGCCAGGCTGTCATAGTCGATGGGGAGATCGAACCGCTCGGCGGGAATGCATCCCCCCGACGGCCCGCCCGTCTGCACGGCCTTGATCCGGGCTTTGCCGGAAGGCCCGCCGCCGATGTCGTGGATGATGCTTTGGATGGCGGCGCCCATGGTAACCTCGACCAGGCCCGTGTTGCGAATCTTGCCGACCAAGCTGAAGATCTTGGTGCCCGAGTTGCCCGGCGTTCCGGTTCGGGCGAACGCCTCCGCCCCGTTTCGGAGGATAAGCGGGATGTTGGCCCACGTTTCCACGTTGTTGATCGCCGTAGGCTTGCCGTCGATGCCCCGTTCGATGGGAAACGGGGGACGCTGACGTGGCTCGCCCATTTTGCCTTCGATGGAACGGATCAGAGCGGTTTCTTCTCCGCATACGAAGGCGCCGGCGCCCTTGACCAAGTCGATCTCGAACGAGAAGTTGGTCCCGAGAATGCTCCTCCCCACGAGCCCCAGTTCACGCGCTTGGGCGAGGGCGATGCTCAAATGCTTGACGGCGAGCGGGTATTCGTTGCGGACATAGATGATGCCCGTGTCCGCCCCCGTCGCATACGCCCCAATGATCATCCCCTCGATGATGCTGTGGGGATTGCCTTCGAGCACGCTGCGATCCATATACGCTCCGGGATCGCCCTCGTCCGCGTTGCAGACGAGGAACTTCCCCTTGCCGTCTCGCTGTTGAGCCAGGCGTTCCCATTTTAGCCCCGTGGGAAAGCCGGCCCCTCCGCGGCCCCGAAGCCCGGAAGCCTTAACCTCATTGACGACCCACCGCGGATCGCGCCTCTCTACAACCTTGATGGCGGCCGAATACCCCCCGTTCGCAACATAGCTTTCGATGCGCAGGGGGTCGGTTGTCTCCATGTGCGACAGGAGAGTGCGCGTCTGTCCGCGGAAAAACGGCACATCATCCTGCTTCTGCACGCGCACGCCGGTGGCTGGGTCCGTGAAGAGCAGATCGCCCAGGACTTGCCCGCTGGCCGTCGCCTCCACGATCCGCGCCATCGCGCCAGGCTTGACCCTGGGGTAGAAGGTCCGGTCCGGTTCGACCAGGACGGAAGGCTCCATCTCACAGAAACCATGGCACCCGGTCACGCGCAGGCGGATTCTCCCCTCCAGCTGGCGATGACCGATCTCGCGCTTCGCTGCGCGGATCAGCTCATTGGCTCCGCTGGCTTGTCCGCAAGCGCCCGCTGGAATGACGAGCGTGGGGATGTGAGGGCTTCGCGCGGCAGAGAGGCGATTCTGAAAGGCGGCAAACTCGCCAATGGATGTCAAACGCTTCATAAACAGATGCGTTCCTTCAGGAGGTTGCGGCGGCCAACGCCGAACCGTCTGGCCTGCCGGATCGGGATCGGAGTTTTTTCAGGATCCGTTTGACCTTGGCGGTGTTGACCTTGGAGAAGTAGTCCCCGTCAACAGCGACGATCGGCCCCAGAGCGCAAGCGCCCAAGCAGTTCACCCGTTGCAGCGTGAACTCTCGGTCGGGGGTCGTTTCGCCGGCCCGGATCTCGAGTCGCCGCTCGAACTCTTCCACTACCATCGGACCGCCCCGGACGTGACAGGCCGTGCCGAGGCAAACGGTGATCAGATGCCGACCCCGAGGTTGCAGGCTAAAGGAACGGTAGAAAGTGGCGACGCCATACACGTCCACCAGCGATCGGCCCGTCCCATCGACCACGGCCCGGAGCGCTTCTTCCGGCAGATAGCCGCATCGGGCTTGGATTTCCTCGAGCGTGGCGATCAGGGATCCTCTGGCCCCATTGTGCTTCTCCAGGATCTCCCCAATTTCTTCCCGATCCATAACTTCAGGCACGCGAGTATCCTTTCTCCTTGAGGGTGTTGGAAGAAACCGAACGCAAGCCTTGAGAACTGGTCCATCGAAAGCCTGACGGATCGCTTCCCGGATCGGCCTGTTTCACGCAGCAAGCGGATCGCAAGGCTTAGCTTAGCGATACTCCTCACAATGCCACACGCCGCCTTCAGGTCTTGAAAACAGGCAAGATGTGCGGCTTTCGCAGTCGCTGCACAAGCCGATGAAACGGACTGCGTCCTTCCGCTTGGCGGTGTTCGAACGAGCGGGCGTGGATGGGTTCAAAGCAGCTGCAATCCGCCCAGCGGCAATCCCCAAATCGTATTCCTGACAATCCATCACCGGCTTTCTGGCGTTCACATGAAGAGCGCAGCCGGGGTTGTTCTTGCATGTGGGACATATGCTACTCCCCGTTCTCGTCGCCATGGCGCATCCCCTCCTTGCCATTCCAAATCCCGTCCCAAAAATCCTGTCCAAAGGCCTCGTGTCTCCCGAAATGGAGATCATCCGTGATTCCAGGACTCCGCCTCTGGAAGCCGCTTGCCTGGCGCTGCAAGATTCAGGGAAACACACCGGAATGACCCGGCGCCCCTGGGATTTGGCAAGCCTCATGCCATCCGGAAATGGAGAGAAGGGAGAAATCGTTTACAGTGGGCGTGACACAGCCCGCCATGTGGAGCTGACAGTCTAAGTGAATAAGAGACTGGCCTTTGCGCTGCGTTGCGCCGCGTGGGAAAGGGGAATCCGGCTCGCCTCCCGCAAGCGCCGCCTCCCCTATTGCGCTGAGGAGATTTGAACCGCCGGGGAAAATCTCCCCATTTGCCCCCGCCGCGTGCCAAACCCGATGATCGACTCGAAGAACTGCTGCCCCAAGGTTTTCAGATAGGGGATGCCCCGCCCAAGTACGGCCGCCAGCGCCACAGGCAAAACGAAAGGGCCAGAACCTCAAAAGGCCCCGGCCCCGTTCTTCACTCGTCTCCCGTCGCGCCCCGGAAAACGCCCGCCGTGCCGCCTACGGGCTTCCTGGATCACCAGGATTGTGTTTCGGCGCGCCAGAAACGGCCCGATTGCCCCACCGCGCCCCCACGGGCCGCCAAGCCGACGATTCCTTGATCCCCTATTTTCCCCCTCTGCAATAACCCGAATGGTCAACACAAACCATCCGGGGAAAATGTTGCCAGAATGTTGCCAGGAATTGCCCCGGAATCAAGCCGGAACAATGCCAGAGCGAAGACACCCGACAACTCGGACGGGTCATGCAAAATGCTTGAAAAAGGCCCGTTTTTCAAGGGTTTTGGCGGAGAGGCCGGGATTCGAATGGACCCGTTCTGGAAGTTGGCAAGTTTCAATGGGCTACGATGCATCCATAGAGAATTAAGAGTTCTACATGATCATTCCATGTCATCGAACGTCATCCCAAAGCCAAGGATGTAAACTTCTGATAGGCACTATATAGGCACTGACGCTTTCTCAAGGCCCAGGAACAGGCATTTCTAATCACCCTTTTCTTGCCCCCGTTCCGCCTTCCGCCACTGGCAAACATGCTACCCATCCAGGCTGCGGCTTCATCAAGGTTGGCGTTCCCGACCAGGCCAACCAGCGCGTCTCCGCTGCCTTCACTTCTTGCCGCTGCTCACTTTTATTCTTCGAACATATATCGCTGCGTGAGCGCCTTCCGCGAGGCACGCGCGCAACGGTCATAGTGTTCGGGAACCTGAAGCGGGAGATGAAACACCGTCTCCGCTGCGGCGGCAAGAATCCGTGCCAACTCGTCTTCGGTGTAGAACCGAATGCGATCTTGAAAGACTGTCGCTGTGTGCCGTCTCGATCGGCTTGCGCCGGTCGCAGGGTTTTGCAGTCTCAGGTACTTGTAGACACTGGTGAGCCAGATGGTGATTTCGGTCACCGTCTTCGGAGAGAGATGCCGTTGGGATTTCCACTTTTGGTTGAGGGTCTGTTAGGTCAGCAGCCAGTCGCAGAGATCTTCGACCTGAAAGGTGTTGATGGTGGAGAGGGAGCGGTCGCCGAAGTGGGAATGGAATCGTCTTGCCCAGACATCCATCAAGCGACGAGCCTTCCCCGGTTGGTCTTTCATCCGCCTTTCGCGGTAGACTCGAGAGCATTCTGAAGCAGGCGCCGTTTCCGGCTCGAATCCGAGCGAGGCCTTCCGCTTCTGGGCTTCGACCCGCGCCAGTCTGGCGACCTTGAGAGCCGCTTCTCGCCCGGTCTGTTTGTCGTGGCCTTATAGTGGGCGCAGGCTATCGAAAAGTCGTAGTACCAGAACTTGCCTCGAAGGATTTGGCCTTTTCAGAGGGTGTTTCCGAAAAACGTATAGAGCATTGGAGTCATTGATTCTATCGCAAAATTAACGTGTGTCGAACGAAAGGCCGTTTCGAGCGGTTTTTTCTGGTGACAATGCCCCGATTTTGGGTCTGTTTTCGGCCCAACGCGAAACGGGGGCATACCGATGCGGTTTCTTCGATTGCGTGAACCGAATGATCCGGACCTGTGGCGGTTGTCGAAGGTGGTGCCGGACGATTGGATTGACGAGCAATGGCCGCAGCACGGGGCGCGCAAGCAGGGGCGCTGGAAGGAGTGGCGCAGTTCGCAATTGGCGCGGGCGCACCTGTTGGCGCTGATCAAAGCTTTGGGGTCGTTCAATCGGGTGTGCGCGGAGTTGCGGCACAACGGGGAGTTCCGTCGGTTTTGCCGGGTGCCGCCGCGGCGGGGGGCGCCGCGGCCGGGGACGTTGACCAAGTTTCGCCAGCGGCTCGGCGTCGAGGGCTGGCGCGCAGTGCACGGGATGCTGGTGCGCTCGGTGGCCGCGCTGGCGGCGCCGTGCGCGGCGGGGCTGGCGCTGGTGGATTCGACGGATCTGCCGGCGGCGGTGCGGCGGACCTGGGAAAAAGGGGGGCGCCGGCGCGAGAGGGGCGGATGGGCCACGTGGGCGCCGGGCGCGGCCGACGCTCGCCGAAGAGCGGGCAGTCCAACTACTTCGTGGGCTTCAAGAAGCACACGATCAGCGGCGTCGTCCGCTGGCAGGGGCGATGGCGCGTGATTCCGCTGTATTCCCAGGCGCATGGAGCGCAGGTGGCCGACGTCGATCGGCGGCTGTCGCTGGTGGAGGGGGTGTGCGACGGCTTTCCGGGGATCTGGCCGGTGGCCTGCGTCCTGGGGGATCGCGGCTATATCAGCGAGGCGCACGCCCGGCGCCTGCGCGAACAACGGCAGATCGCGTTGCTGCTGCACCCGCGCAAGGACATGAAGCCCCCGGCGGGCACGGACGTCGAGGGTTGCCCGGCGTGTCCCTGCGGAGAGCGCTTGATCTGGGAGGACTACGATGTCCAGGACGGGGTCCTGATCTATCGGGGCGATCCGGCCGTGTGCCGGCGCTGCCCGCTGGCCGGAACGTGTCCGCGGCAGTTCGAGTTCGACGCCGGGCAAAGCGAAGTCTTTTGGGGCATGGTTCCCCACCACAGCCAGCTGGCCCGCCAGCTGCTGCGCGCGTTCCGCCCCCGCATCGAGCCGGGCTTCCACACGGCCAAGAATCAACATCGCCTCAAGGACTTCTTCATTAATAGTCAGCCATTAGCGGAAACGTTATGCATTATTAGCGACATCGTCGAGACTCTCGATCTCCTTGCGGACCTAGAAGCCGAGCACCCGCGCATGACCAAAAACACACTCCAACAGGAGATCCAGCAACTTGAACTTTGGGGTTAAACGCTTTTCGGACTTTTTGGAAACACCCTCTTTCAGCGCCCCCGGCTACGCGCTGTCGGCCCCTTCGGGGCGCAAATCACGCCTCTCCATGGTCCACCATCGATTTCTCAATCTACGCCGCGGGATGCACCCCTATTCGACTCGAATACGGGTTTCTCGTTATGCACGGCGACATAATTCTTGCAGAATGCGATATGCATAGTTGCCCATAAAGGTTGCCTCCTTCGCAAATCGCATTCAGCAAGAATTACGCCGCCTTATATAACATGAGCAAGCGTCTCGCGAGGCGGCGCCGACTGGACAGCCCACGTCGCGAACTACAGCCGGGCCAGGTCGGGCGGGCCGGAGAGGCGGGCTTCGAGCGTGCGGCCGAGGAAGAGTTGCTCGCCGCCGGCGGCCGAGGCGATTTCGTCTTCCACGGCAATTTCCACGCGCGTTTCGCTCGTGCCGGCCCGCAGCGCCTGATCGCGAACGATCGCTTGCAGGCGTTCGACGGCGAAGGCGTGGGCGTCGTCGAAGCGGGCGAACGCCGGCGCGTCGGGCAGGCCGAGCAGGCTGAAGCGCCCGGAGTCGTTGGGCGCGATCCGCACGCGCTTGTGGAGGAAAACCGAACTGGTGATGGCGCCGATGGCGTTGGCCACGTCGGCGTGGGGCGGAATGATCGCCTTGGCTTCCAGCAATTCGGCCGCCGCGGGCAGGAACAGGTGCGCAGGGGCGCCGATGCCGATCACCGGGTGATTGAGAGCGATCCGCGCCCGCCATCCGCCGGCGCCGCCGTCGAGCCAGTTGCGCACCAGGGCCATCGCCGCCGGAGAGGCGTCGAGCGTTTCGGCATCGGCCGTCTCGTCCAACTGCTTCTTGAGCAGTTCGACGGCGAGTTGCACGACGACCTGCCGCAGCGCGCGTTCGATGAACTCCTCGCGCGGCTCGCCCCAGAGGCGGCTGAACCAATCGCACATCCGGCGCGCGGCGTCGGCGTCCCACAGCGCGATCCGACCGTTCGCGTGCAAGAGATCGGTCGGAGTCAGGCCGCAGCGCTGGATGCGATGGTTCTCTTCCAGGCGCTCCAGCGGCAGCGGGTGAAAGGCGTCGCCGGTCAGGCGGCGCGCCAATTCGTGGAGCGAATGCGGCCGCTCGTTCAGCATGTCCACAATGCGAAGTTCCGAATCGCTGGCGCCGTCGAGGGCGCCGCTCCCGTTGAGCATCAACAACTCGGCGCGTTGCGTGGAATGGGCGAAGTGGTCGATGTGGCGTTCGAGCCAGTCGAAGGCTTCGCCGCCGCGGGGGTGATGGCCGGCGAGCCAGGCCGCCGGAGCGATGCGTTGGGGGCCGATGCGCAGTTCGCGTTTTTCCAGCGCGATGCGGCTGTCGCCGCCGAGCCCCAGCGTGCGCATCGCCAGCGCCTTGACGTGAGTGCGCCATCCGCCGACGCTCGCGCCTTGTTCGCACACCGGGGCCGCGCCGTTGCGGATCGTCGCGGTGTCAGTGGTGGTGCCGCCCATGTCGACGACCAACGCGTCGGACTCCTGCACCAGGAAGCGCGCGCCGGCGACGCTGGCCGCCGGGCCGGAGAGAACCGTCTCGATGGGGCGGCGCCGCGCGGTGGCCACGTTCATGAGCGACCCATCGCTCCGAACGATCATCACCGGCGCATGAATGCCGCGCCGCCGGAGAGAAACCTGCACCCGTTCCACGAGCGCGTCGAGGCAGGGGATGATCCGCGCGTTGAGGGCGGCGGTCTGGGCGCGCACGCGGTAGTTGAGCAGTTCGGAGACGTCGTGGCCGCAGACGACGCCGAGGCGCGTTTCTTCCTGAATAATCTCTTTAACACGCAGCTCATGCGAGGGGTTGATATGGCTGGCGTAGCCGGTGACGGCGAAGGCGGCGACGTCCTGGACGTCGACCATTTCGCGCGCGGCGCGGCGGACCTGCTCCTCGTCGATCGGCGCGATTTCCGAGCCGTCGATCTCCAGCCGTCCCTCGATGACCGCGAGGGGGCGGTGCGCGATGTCCTCCGGCGCGAACAGGCCGTAGGGCGGCATGATGAGCAATCCAACCCGCTGCCCGCGCCCTTCGACGATGGCGTTGGTCGCCAGAGTGGTGGAGATCGAAACGAGATCGACCTTCGCCAGCCGCCCGGCGCTCAGTTGTTCGAGCGCGCCTTCGATGCCGATGGCGAAGTCCCATTTCGTCGTCAGCGCCTTGGCCTTCTCCAGCACGGCCCGCTTCTGGAAATCGTAGAGGACCGCGTCGGTGTAGGTGCCGCCGGCGTCGATGCCCAGTCCCAGGCGCGCCGCCTTCCGCCCGTCCTCCGCGCCGCCGTTGTTGGATTGGAAGACGAGCGTGTGGCGCCGTTCGGCCGGCGCGCTCTCGCCCTCCCAGAACGGGACCGCCTGGAGGCCCTTGTTCAGCGGATCGTAGATGGTGACGTGGTGCGGCGGGACGACGAGAACTTCGTTGTTGGACTCGCGGGCCTGGAGCAATTGAGAGAGGAGCGCGTCCGTGCCGGCCAGTTCTTCGTACGCCCAGCCATACTTCCCGGCCATATCGCGCGCCACCTTGGCGTAGCGGTCCCGCTGTCCGCCGGCGCCGGTGTCGATAAACGCCGCGCACTTGTAGTTGCGCTGCCAACTGTTCATGAAACGGCGAACCGCATCGGCGTTCTCGCGCCCGTGTTTGCGGACCATTTCGGCGAAGTCCGATTTCGGCTGGCCGCCCGCTTTGCGCGCGGCGTCGTCCATCGGCTTCGGCTTGACCTTCTCCTCTACCCAGCCGGCCGCGACGTAATAGGTTCCCGGACACTTGGCGAACTGCTCGCGATACGCCGCGTCGGAGCCGAGGAAGAGCGAGATGCAGTCGTGCACGCGCGGAATGACCAGCGGCACGTTGCGCGCCTGAAGCCCAACCGCGCCGCGCCCGCACACGCCATAGCCGATGGCAATGCGGTCGCAGGCGCCGCAGGTCGAGGCTTCATCGATGGCTTCCTGGAGGAGGCGGCGCAGCTCGTTGGGGACATTGTGCAGCCCGCCGGGCAGAAAGCGCATGGAGACCTCGACGCCCAGGCGCTCAGCCACAGCGCGCAGGTCGAGGGCCAGAACGCCGCAGGAAATCACGTGGATGCGATCGGATGAAGACATAAGGACACCGTTTGCAGCAATGAGTGATGAGCAATGAGTGGCAGGCTGTCAGTTCCACGGTACATAAAGACCGTTGCCACCTACGTTCACCGCATGGACTGCGTAAGAACCCACTTTCTGCTCTTCGAAAGGTTCTCTTGCGGACACGAATCGCCTTCCGAAAGCATTGCCTATTGCCAGGAATGCACCCCGAAGGGGTGACATATGAATAGCCGTGGGCGCCAGCCCACGGAACGCGGCATACATATTCTTCGACCCTGAAGGGGTCGAACTGAACATCGTCGCGTTCGTCGATTCATATAGATTCCTATTCCAAGAACCGCTCCTCGAATTCCATCCCCGCTTCTTTCAGGAGTCTTTTGAACTCGTCGATATAGGACTCCGTCTTATGATGCTCTTGCTGATTCTTGACGTATTCGATCAACATGTCACGTTCCTGCGTTGAATGGGTGAAGGCGCCATACCCATCCTGCCAGTAAGAGAAGCCGGGAAAGACGTCGCCCTCCTTGATCCACTTCGTCGAACTCACCTTGATGGTCTTAACGAGGTGGGCCAGACAGACAATTGGATGCAAACTGGTGAAGATGTGCAAATGGTCTTCCACCGCATTGATTCGATATAAATGGCAATTGAGGTTCTTGATGATTCCCCAAACGTATCGCAGGAACTCATCACGGCGTTCCGGCCTGATTAGCGGCTCGCGGTCTTTGGTCGAAAACGTGATGTGGTAATAAATCTGGGTGTAGGTCGACATGTCCGCGCGCCTCGGTGACGCTCTTGTTCGACCCCTTCAGGGTCGGGACCTGTGGGATTCGCTTTCCGTGGGCTGGCGCCCACGGCTATTCATATTCTTCCCCTTCGGGGAAGTGAGATGATGGTCTTCTCGATCGCCCTATTTCACATCGCTATATGAGGAATCAAGATGACAACTTCCCCAATGCGTCCCAATGCAGATCACTTGCCGCTTGCCACCAGCCATTCCCACTCAGCGCTCATCACTCATCACTCATTGCTTCATTTCTTCAACACCGCCCCCTGGGCCGCGTTGGCGACCTGGGTCTGATAGCGCGCGAGCCAGCCGAAGTTCATGCGCGGCTCGGGGCGCTTCCACTTCTTCTTGCGCGCGGCGAGCTCCTTCTTCTTCAACTTCACCTTGAGCTTTTGGCCGGGGATATCGATCTGGATGAGGTCGCCGTCGCGCAGCAGGCCGATCTCGCCGCCTTCGGCCGCTTCGGGCGAAATGTGACCGATGCAGGCGCCGGAGGTGCCGCCGGAAAAGCGCCCGTCGGTGACGAGCGCGACCTTGTCGGCCAGGCCCAGGCCGGTGATGTAACTCGTCGGCGACAGCATCTCCTGCATGCCCGGGCCGCCGCGCGGGCCTTCGTTGCGGATGACGACGACGTCGCCGGCCTTGACGCGGCCGTTCAAAATGCCGTCGCACGCGTCTTCCTGCGACTCGAAGATGACCGCCGGGCCTTCGAACTTGAGCATGTTGGGCAAGACCCCGGCGGTTTTGACCACCGAGCCTTCGCGCGCCAGGTTGCCGTGCAGGATCGTCAGGCCGCCGGTCTGGCTGTAGGCGTTCGAGACCTCGCGGATGCAGTCCATCGGGTCGAGGCCGTAATCCATCGGATCGACCGCCGGACCGTCATTTCCCTCGACGTTCTCCAACAAACGCCGGCGCACCTCTTCCACCTTGCGGCCCGTGGAAAGCGCGCCTTTCTCATACATTTCCTTCGCCTCGGGCAGCGCCTGCGGAGAGCGAAGGTCGTAGCGCGCGATGTTCTCGCCGAGCGTTTGGCCCGTCACCGTCTTGCAGTCAAGGCTCAAACTGCCCGAGACGCCGCGGGCGAGCGCGCCGAGGATCGTGTGAATGCCGCCGGAGCGGTGCACGTCCTGGATGTGATACACCTTGCCGCTGGGGGTCTTGCTCGGGGCGACCTTGCAGAGGTTCGGCGTGCGGTTCGAGATGTCGTTGATGTGGGCCATGGTGAATTCGACTTCGGCTTCGCGCGCGACGGCCATGACGTGCAGGACCGTGTTCGTCGAGCCGCCCATGGCCATGTCGAGCGCCATGGCGTTCGCCAGCGCCTCGGGGGTGCAGATGTCGCGCGGCTTGAGGTCCCTCTCGACGAGTTGGACGATCTGGCGCGCGGCGCGCTGGTAGAGGCGTTTGCGCTCGTCGGTGGTGGCCAGGATCGTGCCGTTGCCGGGCAGCGCCATTCCGAGCGCCTCGCACAGGCAGTTCATCGAGTTGGCGGTGAACATGCCGGAGCACGAGCCGCAGGTCGGGCAGGCGTGCGATTCGATGTCGAGCAACTCCTCGTCGCTCATCTGGCCGATCTTCTTCTTGCCGACGGCGTAGAAGGCGTCGATCAGGTCGAGGCGCTCGCCCGTCTTGGCGCGGCCGGCTTCCATCGGGCCGCCGCTGACGAAGATCGAGGGAACGTTGACGCGCATGGCCGCCATCAGCATGCCGGGGACGATCTTATCGCAGTTCGGAATGCAGATCATGCCGTCGAAGCAGTGCGCGCGCAGCATCGACTCGACGCTGTCGGCGATCAGCTCGCGCGAGGGCAGGGAGTATTTCATGCCCGAATGGCCCATGGCGACGCCGTCGTCGATGCCGATGGTGTGAAAGATGAAAGGCACGCCGCCGGCCTCGCGCACGGCGCGCTTGACGCATTCGCCGACCGCGTCGAGGTGGACGTGGCCGGGGATGATGTCGACGTGGGAGTTGACGATGGCGATGAATGGCTTGTCCCAATCGCTTTCCTGCACGCCGGTGGCGCGCAGGAGCGAGCGGTGCGGCGCGCGTTCGAGTCCCTTTTTGATCGTGTCGCTGCGCATGCGGGTGGCGGCTCCTTTCCGATGAATCGCAAGGCGCCATAGTCCAACCGACCGGCGGTCCAAGGCAAGGGCTTTGAGCAGGCGCCTTGAGTGGCGGGCTTGACTGGGAAGCGAAACACACTAACGTGAATCCAGCATCTTCAGTTCAAGATGAGGTGCATCCGCATTGAAGCCTCGAACCATTCCGCTGTTGTTTGACCGATTCCCCGAAGCCCGGGGCATTCCTTGGACCTGCCTCATCGAGACGGCGACGCCGGTGAGGAGGCTGGAGCGATTTGGCGGGGCGTTGGGCGGGGCGGAGGTGTGGATCAAGCAGGACAGCCTCACCTCGCCCGTCTACGGCGGGAACAAGACACGCAAACTCGAATTTCTCCTGGGCGAGGCGGTGGCGAAGGGCGCGAAGCGGGTGATGACCGCCGGGGCCATCGGCTCGAACCACTGCATGGCCACGACGCTCCATGCCGGGCGCCTGGGGATGAGGACCTCCCTTCTCCTCCACCCGCAGTCCTTCGTAAGCGACCACGCGCGGCGCCAACTGCTGGCCTTTCGCTATTACGGGGCCGACCTGCGATGGATGGACGACCGGTCGCAACAGGAGGAGCGGAGCGCGGAATGGTCGCGGGAGCTTTGCGAGGCCGAGGGCGCTGAGCCTTATTGGATTCCCATCGGCGGCAGCACGGCGA
>JAPLSS010000324.1 GCA_026398515.1 Candidatus Sumerlaeota bacterium
GCTGCGCCCGGGGGCCCCGCGAGGTCAGACGCTGCGCCGGCGCGTCCGGGGCGGCGAGCCAGTCGTACGGGCTGGCTCGCAGCACGCGGACCGTCTTGGGTTTCTGGCGCGTGGCGGCGGCCGCGGAAAGAAACCTTCGCAGCGAAAGCGGCGGCGCTTGGCCCAGGCCGCTCAAGCCGAACGCGTCCCACGGCCCTTGCGCCAGCGTGTTCCAGTTCAACCCGCGCGACGCGAGATCCTCCGCCGCGCTTCCCCTCGGCGTGAACCGCGTGCCGAGGGGGCAATCCGGATCGGCGGCGCGCAGCGCGGCGGCCGCGTCGCCCAGGAACAGCGTCAGCGAGTCGGCCTTGAACCGGGCGAATTCCCCCGCCAGCGCCGCTTCCGGCCGCGTATACGCGCCCACGGACGCGGCCGGCGGCTGGATGTCGCTCCAATTCACGTAGCGCGCCTTCCACTGCTCGTTCAGTTTGTCCAAAGAAACGTAACGCGTTTGCAGCCAGCCGCGGAACGCCGCGCGCGCCGCGTCGGTGTAGCCTGCGTTCCTCAGGTCCGGCGGATCGAACAGGATGTAGCGCGCGACGGCGGACTGGCCGCGGAAATGGCCGGCGATCGCCTGCGCGAATCCCAGAACGAGGTTGCGCGCCTTGGGGTTGAAGATGTCCGGCTCCGGGGAGATCAGGCCATCCGGCCCCGCCGCGGCCAGGCTGCCCTGGCTGAGGATCTCTTCGGGGACCTGGTCTAGCGGCCCCAGGCGGATCTCCGTCTGAAACCCCTCGGAGGCGTTGCCCGCCACCAGCGCGTCCATCGCGGCGAAATCGAAGGGGTCCGGCGTCGGCCAGAGGTTTCGTCCGCCGAACACCGCCGGGGCCGGCGACACCACGCGAACGCCTAGTTGGCTGACGATGGCGGCGTCGTTCGGGCCCAGGCAGAGGGGCAAGGAGTCGCTGGTCTCGCCGGAAAGGGAGGCGACTTGCAGGCAATACTCCAGGGCGGCGTCGGCGAGGTCGGACTCCGCGGCCCGACCTCGCTCACCCCACGCCAGGGTCGAGGAGGAGGGAGCATCCCGAACGCCGAGTTTCAGACGGAGTTTGTCGGCCAGGGTCGCCAACAGGCTGGCCGATTCCACCGCCGCGCGGCGCAGCGGCCTGTCGATGGCGCCGTAGTCGAAGGTCTCAAACGCCGGGCGCTCGCGATCGGCCTGCAAGGCCACGCGCGCCGCGGTGAGCGCCTCGTCGAAGCGAGCCAGCGCCTCGTCGCCCTCCCCCGCCTCCAAATGGAACGCGTGCGTGTAATTCAAAACGCGCCGCACCGCGCTCACCGATTCGGCCACGCGCGCCTCGAGAATCACGGCTTCGGCGTAACGGGCGGCGGCCTGGGCGTCGCCCGCGCGCGCGCAGATGGCGGGCGAGAAGCCTACAGCGGCAACGAGAAGAAGCAGACTGGAGCGCACGGGATTCCGAATCCTGCTTCGAGGATAGGGTTCGTAGCGCGACCTTCAGATCGCGCGACAAACCAGCGGTCCTATTCCGGGCGGCTGCCGGGTTTGACCGCCTGGCTGCCGGCGGCGCACAGCGGGCATTCGGCGGGGTCGTAGACCGGCGCGGCGATGCGCGTCCACGACCACACCGGCTCCGCCGGGTGGAACGAGCCGCCGCTGCGATCGATGAATGTCGCATAGCCGGCGACGATCGCCCCGTGCGCCCGGGCCAACTGGGCCACTTCCAGCACCGATCCGCCGGTGGTGATCACATCTTCCACGACGAGCACCCGCTCGCCCGGCCGCAGGGCGAAGCCGCGGCGCAGTTCGAACGGGCCCGACGGCCGTTCGGCGAACAGCGCGCGGCAGCCCAGTTCGGCGGCCACCTCGTAGCCGGCGATGATGCCGCCCATCGCCGGGGCCAGCGTGAAATCGACCTCGAGGCGGCCGATCCGGGCGGCCAACTCCGCCGCCGCCTTGCGCGCCAACGGCGGTTGGGCGAACAGCTGGGCGCATTGGACGTAGTACGGGCTGTGCTTGCCCGACGTCAGTTTGAAGTGGCCTTCGAGCAACGCCCCGGCGCCCACGAGGATGTCCCTGGCCTCGGGAGCAATGGTCAGTTCCACGGGCATGGCGATTCGCCCCTCTTTAGAAAGAGATAGGTCGTATAGGTCCTATAGGTCCTATAAGTCCCATGAACTCGTCAATGGTCTTCGCAGACGCGGGCGAGCGCGACATTGATCTCATCGCGCAGCCGGGCGGCTTCTCGTCGCGCGGCTTCGGCGAAATCCGGCCCCGTCGAGGCGTGCAGGATCGAGCGCGAGGCGTTGATGATGAACCCGCCCTGCGGTGAGCGGAGCCGAACCGCGCCGCCGGCCATCGGGGCGTTGGCCGCCACGTCGTCCACCGCCCCGCCCTGCGCGCCCACCCCGGGAACGAGGAACGGCAGGTCGGGCGCCGCCCGGCGCACGGCGGCCATCTGTTCGGGATGCGTGGCCCCGACCACCAGGCCGCAGTTGCCGCGCGTGTTCCACTGGCGCGCCTTTTCCGCCACGCGCAAATCGGCGATGACGGGGATCTCCGGCGGAATGGCGCGGAGCGTCTCTTCGAGCAACGCCCAGCCGGCGGCCCGCTGCGCTTCATAGAACGCGAAATTCAGCTTGTACGCGCAGGCGAGATCCTGGGTCGCCTCGACCAGCGCGCGGTTGAATCGCGCCGCGCCGTGCGCGGCGCCTTTCAAGTTAGCCGGCAGCCGCGCGGGGTCGGTGTCCAGCCCCACGCACAGCAGGCTGCGGTTGCGCCGCGCGGCTTCGTGGAGTTTCTCGAAGAATCTCATCGCCTACCAACTACCCGCCTGTTGCGCCATAGACAAGGCCAAAGTGGCAGCAGGCTGAAAGGCTTACGCTCCGAACCGAGCGCAGGCGGGAAAGCCTGCGCCGCTCAGAGCCGCTCTTCCGCGCTTAGGCCGAGGGCTTGGCGGTGCTGGCGCGCCAGGCGTTCGATGAGCGAGTCCACGCTGGAGCGGGGAATGCGCGTCTGGCGCGGGCCGAATCGCACGGCCTCCAGACTCCCCTGTTGGATCAACGAGTAGACGCGCTTCTTCGTCACGCCGAGCCAGTCGGCCACCATGCTGACGCGCAGGAATTCGCCTTTCATGGGCCGCGGACCCCCCTGCCAGGAAATAGGACCACCGACGCGACGACTTCATAGAGCATTTCGCCCATCCGCAAACTTCGATTTGGCTTGTGTTTTTGTTGCGTTTGCCTTGTTTTTGATGTGCGCGACGCCGATAGGTCTGCATGGCGTCCTGCGCCGCGGCATCGCGTCACATTCCCGGGAACAAGGCAGCCCTATGTCGATCCTGCGCAAAGATCCGGTTTCCAGCGGCTGGGTGATTATGGCCGAAGACAGGGCCATCCGCCCCCACGACACGAAATCGCCCGAAGTGGTCCGGTCGGACTCGGCGAATTGCCCCTTCTGCGAGGGGAAGGAGGGGGTGACTCCGCCGGAGATCGTGGCCTACCGCGGCGCCGGCAGCCCGCCCAACGGGCCCAAGTGGCGGGTGCGCACGATCCCCAACAAGTTCGCCGCGCTGCGCATCGAAGGCGACCTGGAGCGGCGCGGCGAGGGGATGTACGACGCCATGAACGGCATCGGCGCGCACGAGGTGATCATCGAAACGCCGAATCACATGGGCCGCATGGGCGAGTATCCGGTCGAGTCGCTGGCCGAGATTCTGCGCATGTATCGCGACCGCGTGCGCGATCTGTACCAGGACGAGCGGTTCCGCTACATCCAGGTGTTTCGCAATTACGGGTCGATCGCCGGGGCGTCGCTGTCGCACCCGCACTCGCAGTTGATCGCCATTCCCATCACCCCGCGCTGGGTGAAGGAGGAGTTGATCTGCTCGAAGGAGCATTGGCAGACGAAAGAGCGCTGCATCTTCTGCGACATCCTGCGCCAGGAAGAGAGCGACGCGGAACGGGTGGTCTTCAAGAACGACCGTTTCGTGAGTTTCGCGCCGTACGCCTCGAAGTTCCCGTTTGAGACGTGGATCCTCCCGCGGCGACACAACTCTGAGTTCCGCAACATCGAGGATTCGGAACTGCGGCCGCTGGCCGAGGCGCTGGGCGGGACGCTGTGGGCCTTGCAGCAGGCGCTCGACGACCCGCCGTTCAACTACATCATCCACTCGGCGCCGCGGATTTCCATGGACCGCTACGCGAAGTCGGCGCTGTCCATCGACAAGGACTACCATTGGCACATTGAGATCATCCCGCGCACGACGCGCATGGCCGGGTTCGAGTGGGGCACGGGGTTCTATATCAACCCGACGATGCCGGAGGCGGCGGCGGAGTATCTGCGCACGGCGCTGAAGGATCGGGCCTAACAGTGGGTGCGTCCCGCAAAGTAGCTTCGTGCACGGATCCGAGAATACGAGACCTTGATTTGCGCCCCGAAGGGGCCGACAGCGCGTAGCCGGGGGCGCAGGCTCTAGCCAAGCCCCCGGTTTCAATGCCTCATTTCAAAGTCCCGAAGGGGCGACAGAATCTGGCATCGGGCTGTCTGTCGCCCCTCTGGGGCTCTTGATGTGGGACGCGATCCGGGGGCTTGGCTTCGCCTGCGCCCCCGGCTACGCGCTGTCGGCCCCTTCGGGGCGAAGTAACACGCTGGCCGGCAAATCATGCCCCACTGTTGAAGCACGAAATGGACGAGGGGCATCAGCTATTGTGCGGGACGCGCCCCCTGACAGCGGCGCGGGCCAAAAGGCCTTGACGGGAAGGCGGCGCGGTTGTTGAATTTGCGCGTTGTCCCGCGGCGGGGGGCGGCGTACCCAAGTGGCTAAGGGGGAGGTCTGCAAAACCTCTATTCATCGGTTCAATTCCGATCGCCGCCTCCAGATCTCTGAGTCTTCTTTCTTCTTCGCAATCTTCTTGGCCATTGGGTCTGGGGCGCATAAGTTGTATAGGACCTATAAGTCCTATAAGGCGTGCCCGCCACGAACCATGCGCGGCGTTCGCCGGCCTTGACAAGAACCGCCCCAGCCGTCCAAATTGCGTCGCCCAATCTGCGTTCAGATCACCGGAAAGGAATCCTGCGCCATGTCCACCGCAGAGAACCTCCAAGCCGCGTTTGCCGGCGAAAGCCAGGCCAACCGCAAGTATCTGGCCTTCGCCGACAAGGCCGCCGCGGAAGGTTTCCCCCAAGTCGCCAAGTTGTTCCGGGCGGCGGCGGCCGCCGAGACCGTCCACGCGCACGCGCACTTCCGCGTCATGAAGGGCGTGAAGTCGACCGCCGAGAATCTCCAGGCGGCCGTCGACGGCGAGGGCTACGAGTTCAAGGAGATGTATCCGTCGTTCGTCAAGCAGGCGGAGGCCGAAGGGCAGAAGGCCGCCCTCATGTCGTTTCAGAACGCCATGGCGGTCGAACAGATCCACTTTACGCTCTACAACGAGGCCTTGGGCGCCGTGCAGGCGAAGCGCGACGTCGCCGCGGACAGAGTCTTCGTCTGTTCGATCTGCGGCAACACGGTCAAGGGCGCCGCGCCGGACAAATGCCCGATCTGCAACGCGCCGCGCGAGAAGTTCACGGAAATCGCCTAGTGCCTCGACCAGGCCCATTTGAGGGGTCTTTTCATTAACCCCTCGTTTCAACGAGGGGGCGGGGGATGGAAGGATACCCAGGAACCGTTTCAACGGTTTCTTCGGACCCGTCGAAAGGGGCGCCTGAGAACACATGCTTTTCGGCCGAGAGATCCTGGAGCGCTACGGGAAACCGTTGAAACGGTTTCGGCGAGCAAGCGCACGCGGGGGCCTCCTCGTTGAAACGAGGGGTTGGGGTTAATGAAAAGACCCATCAGAAGCGTGTGGTCAGACTACTAGTGGCACGGACAGACTTGTCCGCGCTCTTGAAACTCGCCGATCCGTGAATGGGGTTGCGAAAAGGCTTGGTGCAGCGAGGTGTTTCCCGCGCGCGGCGCCGAAGGGGACTGCTCCCCAAGTGGGGGTATGGAGTCCCGCCTTCAGGCGGAATGCTGGGAATCGAGTCGAGGCGGACCATTACGGATTCCGCTAACGAACCGCCTGAAGGCGGGACTCCATACCCCCATTTTCGTTCGTTTCCGGGTGGTCCGGAAAGGCCCGAAAAGGAGTTCGGAGTGACGCCTTTAGGCGTTTTGTGAGCCAATCCAGATACGCTTGGGATAACGCCTAAAGGCGTCACTCCGAACCTTATTTTCGGGAGAGTCCCCATTGCCGTGCCTTTGGAGGCCGCGCGTGACGCCAGCCGGTCCGCAAAAATGGAAATGCTCGGTGTGCGGCTACGTCCACGAGGGGCCTGAGCCGCCGGAGGAATGCCCCGTCTGCGGCGCTCCGAAGGACCTGTTCGAACCCTTGGAGGAGGGGGCCGCCCCCGCCGCCGAGCCGACTGAGCCGACCGCGCCAACACAGTGGCGCTGCCTGGTCTGCGGGCACGTGCGCCAAGGCGTCGCCCCCCCGCAAGCCTGCCCTATCTGCGGGGCGTCGGCCGAGCGGTTCGAGGCGGCGCCGAGCGAAGGCGCCGGCGCGGCGGCCGAGGGAGAGCCGATTCGCGCGGCGATCGTCGGCGCCGGGATCGCCGGGCTGTCGGCGGCCGAGGCGCTTCGGGCGGCCGCCCCGGGAGCGGAGATCACGTTGATCTCGGCCGAGCCGCATGTGCCGTATTACCGGTTGAACCTGACGCGCTATCTGGCGGGCGAGATCGGCGCCGGGGACCTGCCGATTCACCCGGTCTCGTGGTATGAAGCGCGGCGCATCGACCTGCGGCTGGGCGAGGAGGCCTTGTCCGTCGATCCGCGGGCGAAGTCGGTCGCGTTGCGCGGCGGCGGGCGCCTGGCGTTCGACGCGCTCCTGCTGGCCGTCGGAGCGCAGCCGTTCATTCCCCCGTATCCCGGCGTGCAGTTGCCCGGCGTCACCGCGCTTCGCACGGACGAGGACGCCGAGCGCATCCTCGCAGCCGGGGCGCGGGGCGTCGAATGCGTGTGCATCGGCGGCGGCATCCTGGGGTTGGAGACGGCCGGGGCGCTGGCGCGCCGAGGCGCGAAAGTCACGGTTCTGGAGAATCATGAATGGCTTCTGCCGCGCCAGTTGGACCGGCGGGGCGGCGAGATCCTCGGGGACTTCGCCGCGCGGCTCGGCATTCAACTGCGGCCCAAAGCCGCGGTGCGGGAAATTCAGGGCGAGGGCCGGGCCCGCGGCGTCTTGTTGGAGAACGGGGAATTCCTGCCGACGGGATTGGTGGCGCTCGCCGCGGGCGT
>JAPLSS010000981.1 GCA_026398515.1 Candidatus Sumerlaeota bacterium
TTGTGGTTCACAGCCGGCTAGGTCGCCGGCGCTCCCAGGAACCCCAATCTATAGGAACGATGCTACTCTGCGGGATGCACCCGTTGCGGGCGGGCGCATCCCTCCAATCTCCCCATCCCGCATAGTCGTTGACATATCCGCCGGTTGAGGACAGATTCACCCCCGGCGGTTCGGTTCATCCGCCCATCTCCCTGACTTCGGGAACCATGGACCGGCGGACGGTCGGTCGGGCCGCGGCGCCGGTCGTTTTCGATCCACTTATCGCCCCACGAGGAGGAATCCGCGCGTGTTTGACCTAAGCAACGAGTTGGGGGTCCAAAGTTTCTGCTTCCGGACCTTCGCCAAGAACGAAGAGGTGATTCAGTGCGTCAAGGACGTCGGCCTCTCGAAAATCGAGATCTGCCAGAAGCACGCCGACTTCGCCAACGAAGCGGTTTTCGAGCAGGTCATCGACCTCTACAGGAAGGCGGGCGTCGGCATCGTCTCCATCGGCGTCCAAACCCTGACCGGCAAGCCCGAGGTCGAGGAGAAGTACTTCAAGTTCGTCCAGATGGCCGGCGCGAAGTTCATGAGCGTGTCGTTCGCGCTGAAGGCGGTCCCCGGCGTCTACCGGATGGCCGAGAAGTTCGCCGACAAGTACGACATTCGGCTGGGCATCCACAACCACGGCGGCAAGCACTGGCTGGGCACGTCGGAGATGCTGCAGCACGTCTTCTCGCAAACGAGCGAGCGCATCGGCCTGTGCCTCGACACGGCCTGGGCGCTCGATTCGCGCGAAGACCCGATCAAGATGGTCCAGGTGTTCGCCAAGCGCCTCTACGGCGTGCATTTCAAGGACTTCGTCTTCGACCGCGCGCGCAAGCCGGAAGACGTGGTGGTCGGCACGGGCAACCTGAACCTGCCGGCGCTGCTCAAGGGCATGAAGGAGGTCAACTTCAACGGCTACGCCGTCCTCGAATACGAAGGCGACGTGAACAACCCGGTCCCGGCGGTTAAGAAGTGCGTCGAGGCGGTAAGAAAGGAAATCAAAAATGTCTGACGCAGTAAGACTGGCCTTGGTGGGATGCGGCGGCATCGCCGGCGCGCATGTGAAAGCTTACAAGGAACTGCACAACGGCGGCTGCCGCGACTTCCTCTATACGGCATGCTGCGACATCAACGAGGCCAACGCCCAGCAGCGCGCCAAGGAGATCGCCGACATTCAGGGCGCGGCGCCCCCGGTGTTCACCGACCATGAGAAGATGATCAAGGCGGGCGTCGCCGACGGCGCCGACTGTTGCCTGCCGCACTGGCTGCACCACGTCCTCGCCCTGCCGCTCCTCGAAGGCGGCTTGCACGTGATGCTGGAGAAGCCGCTGGGCCTCACCGTCAAGGCCTCGAAGAAGATCATCGAGGCGGGCAAGAAGGCGAAGAGGATCGTCGCCACCGCCGAGAACATCCGGCGCTATCAGGGGGCGCGCGCCTTCCGCTGGGCCATCGCCGAGAAGAAGATGATCGGCGAGGTGCGCGGCGCCAAGACCTGCCAGGTCGCCAATGCGCCGTTCAAATATGAAAGCTACACGATGAAGTGGCGCGGCCTGACGATGCTGACCGGCGGCGGGATGATCATGGACAGCGGCGCGCATTACGCCGACATGATGATCCACATGTTCGGCGAGCCGGACGAGATCCTGTGCCTCTCCCGGAACTACGACACGCGCGTGATCCAGGACGCCCCGGTCTTCGGTTCGGTCCCCGCCGACGTCGAAACCTCGTGGGACGCGATCCTCCGGTTCAAGAGCGGGCTGGTGGCGACGTGGACGTATTCGCGCGCCTTCTATGGCCAGCCGATGAAATTCGCCCGCTACTATGGAACCGAGGGGACCATGGTGGACGACAAAATCGTCTTTCATCCGTTCCAGAACGGCGGCTCCGTGGTCTTCGCCGACGGGCGGCAGATGTCGAGCGAAGAGGTCGTCGCCGAGCACCTGGCCAGCCTGTCGGACGAGAAGAAGAGCCTGCTCTTCCCCTACGGCTGCGGGAACGGGTTCGGCGTGCAGACCTGGGATTTCGCCGACGCGATCCGCAAGGGCCGCAAGCCGGAGATGGACGGCGAGGATGGACTGCGCTCCAAGGCGTTGAGCGAAACCTGCTTCGAATCGGCCGCGGCCGGCAAGCCGGTGAGATACGATGACGTCCTGAGCGGCAAGGTCAGCGCCTTCCAGGACCCCATCGACGCCTATTGGAAGTTGTAGCACGCCCCGCGCGAATCCGGGGAAGGCGCCTTGCGCAAAAGGCTTCTTCCCCGTCTGTCCGCGCTCCCCACTCCGCACTTCGCACTCCGAACTCCGCACTCCGCACTCTCGCGCCTTCCGCGCCATTCCAAGGCCCAACCCCTGGATGGCCATAACTTCGGGATCAGAGGCACCCCGGGCGCGCTCCCGAATCGCGACGACATCGTGGCCCTGGCGGCGCAGCCACGCGATCCACGCCGGATCGATATTCTCGTCGGCGACGAGTCTCATGGCTGGCCCAAGGGAAGGAAAATCGCTTCATCCATCGCCAGGTAGGCCGCCGCATAGGCCTGGGCCGCCTGAAGATGGGCGGGGGAGAGGTCGGGATACGCGGCAAGCAGATCCTCCGCCGGCCATCCATTCCCCAGCTTCTCCAGAACCATCTCCACGGTCAGGCGCGTCCCCTTGAACACCGGCTTCCCCAGCATCACATCGGGGCGCTGTTCGATGAAATCCTGCCATTTCATGGACGGCTGGCCTCCTTCACGCCAATGAATGATAGGACACAACCCATCGGCCCGGAAAGGGAAAACGTGCGCCAGGCTTCATGGCGAACACCGAGCGCACGGCCCCTTGGCGAGCGCCGCGAATCCGCGGCGCGACGCGGTGATGAAGCCGAAGCGCAACGGCGCAAGGCCGGCCACAAAGAAGCGCACGAGGCGCCGCCCCCCAATCCTGTGCCTCTTGCGCCTCTTCGTGGCCATCGCTCTTCTCTCCCCTCCCCCGCCGCTTTTCCGCATTCCGCATTCCGCATTCCCCACTCCGCACTCCGCACTCCGCACGCCGCATTCCCCAAACTCTCATTCTTCCCTTGATCTTTTGCCTCGGACGCCGATAATCCCTTCGTCATAGGCCACGAGCGCGACGGCAGGGCTCAAGTCGTTAGGCCTGAACGATCGAGAGGTCAGGAGTTGAGTGGGGCGTCCCTTTAATTTCACTTTTTGGAAAGGATGGCACGTCCGATGAACGAACTAAACCCGGTAGTTCAATCTGATGGCGCTGAGGCATCCGGAACCAAGGTGGGGAGATTCCTCGCCAACCGAGGGGTCATCATTATCAAAGAGATAAAGGAAATTGGGACGCTCAAGTGCGACTACGGCTCGAAGATCCGAGTGGCGACCGTCATCTTAACGACGGCAAAGGGCAATGCCCGCGCCCAGGCGAAGACATTCGGCGTGCATCTTGAAATCCTCGAAGACGGCAACTCGAAGGACACCGCCTTCCTCGACTTTGACGAATCAGAAGAGTTTTGCAGCGCGATCACCTTCATCTACGAGGCGGCGCAAAGACTAGGGTCTGAGCGACGAGACTATACCGAAGCGGCATTCTCAACCAAAGACTCAATCCAAATTGGATTCTACCAGACGACGGAAGGGCAACAACAAGCGTTCATCAAGCTCGGCCTCCGCGGCAATTCGAGCTTCTTCCAAATCGCTTCCATCCAATCATTCAGGAATCTCATTGACGCTGCACGGACCCACCTGATTAGCGAGGGCGCAGATCAAGTGTAGACGCGCACGGATCCCTCCGCCTTCCATTTTCCCCTTGACCGTTTGCTTCGCACGCCGATAATCCCTGCGTCATAGGCCGCTAGGTCCACGCCATGGTGCAAGCCGTTAGGTCTGAACGATGGAGAGGTCAGGAGTTGAGTAGGGTGTCCCTTTAATTCCCAAACAACCTTAAGAGGTTGGGCGTCCACAGGCGCAGGAGATCAGCAGATGCCCTTGAGAAACCAATCCGCCGAGATTCACCGCCTACTCAGCGCATTTGAGGCCGAAGCAGCGAAGTTTCACGGCATTCGACTGAGCACATTCTTTGTCACCCAGAGCGGACCCAGTCCGAATAGAAGGCTCATTTCGCCCAATCACGCGGTGATGCTCTGGCAGTATTATGGATCAATCAGAGCCGACCACGAAACTCAACGCTTCCTAAACAACTTTCAAGAGAGTGACCTCCAATGGGGGCTCAGGGGTGCGGAACTCTCGTCCTTCGCTGTCATAGAAGGCACAGCGTGCGACTTGTTCGTGAGAATGGCGCTTCGCGCTGGAAGTCTGTTTGACGAAGAAGAAGCCAGAACGATCACGTCTCGCGTGGTAGACGAGATCCTACAGAGGGAACTAGCCGAACATCCATCCTCCAAACCGTTAGCGGTTACAAACGGCAACCCGCTAGCCATTTGGCTCAACTACCTCCTTTACCACCTGTCGATGACCAACCCCGGCCGAGAACGGTCCTATAACATCGAACCCGATCCATTCTCTCTTTCCCTGCTTGCGCTTGAGCGCCTCGCGACAGATCTCGCCATCGGAAAGATAGACCGTTCTGCTAGCCTGCTGCGAGAGATCAGATTCAAGGTTGCGATGTCCTTTGCTGGAGAACAGCGTGCGTATGTCGCAAAGGTCGTGGATGCCCTTCGACCGACCCTTGGGGTAGACGCGATTTTTTATGATCACGACTATCAGGCTCAGCTGGCCAGACCTAACCTTGACACGCTGCTTCAAGACATCTATCGGAACCAAAGCGAGTTGATCGTCGTCTTCCTGTGCGCGGAATACGCCGAGAAGCAGTGGTGTGGCCTGGAGTGGCGCGCCGTTCGAGACATCATCAAGTCCAAGGACAATGACCGAGTTATGTTTGTCCGCTTTGACGATATGCCGGTCGATGGAGTCTTCTCAATCGATGGCTATATTGACGCGCGAACTTTTGGCGCCCAGGACGTTGCCAGTTTCATTACTCAGCGGCTGGCCCGGTTTTCCGACAGACGGTGAATTACAGGTACACCCTACTCAACTCCCCTGATGATCTCGTTCCCCCAATACCCCGCAAGTTCTCTGTAGGGAATTGACTCCTCTCCCCTTCCGCGCTATCCCTTCACCTGGCAGAGTCTGACGGAGAAAAGCCCCCGGCAGCCGGCGCGCTCACGCCGCGCGCTCGCGGAAGACGGCCCGCTGCATGAAAGCGCATATCCTTATGGCTTCCTGCGCGCCGCTCAACCGGAGCGTTCTCCGGAGATGAAAACCTGGCGCCAGCCGCGGGCACGTGCTATTGAGGCGGCTCATGTGGAACCTGAACGAAGTCACAGAGATTGAATACCAATCGGATTACTCGTATCGGATCGTCTTCGACGATGGCGCCAGCGCGGTCCTCGATTTTTCCAAATACCTGCGACGGGGACCAGTTTTCGCCCCGCTCAAGCAGCCCGAGTTCTTCCGCCAGGCGCGGATCGAGGGGGGGACGATTGCATGGCCAAATGGCGCCGACATTGCCCCTGAAACCCTGTACGAGAAGTGCAAACAGGCAACGGAAGGCGCCGGCGCCAAGCGTGCCGCGCCTCAGTTGCAGCCTTCAAAAGCGAAGCGTCTTGCGTCGCGTTCGGCAAGCCCCGCCTCATCGCGAGATCCAAAGGCCATGACGACCGAATGATCGACGACGAACCGCGCTGGCGTTCAGGCAAAATGGAAAAAACATAAAAATGACAAAACGAACCCAATTCCGTCCGCGCCAACCCCTTCAGGATCAACGATCCGCGCGAATCGCTCCCCAACCAACGAACCCAATTCCCCCCTCGATTTGGCTTCGCTCCCCCCAAGCCAAAACCATGCGGCCGTTTCGCCGTCCGCTTCCCATCGAGCCAACGGCGATCACGCGCTCATGTCGGCGTAGCCGCTCGGTCACGCCTCATGGCGGCGTCAACTCAACTCGCCGGTTCCCTGCCCGGCCCCGCTCGTGGAGCAGGCGGCCACCGGCGCCCGTGCCCAACGGCGAACGGACCCGCCTGCCCTGCCCGCGGGCCCCAAACCCCATTCTCCGCTTGATCTTTTGCTCCGGACGCCGATAATCGCTTTGCCATAGGCCGCGAGCGCCATGCTCTGCCCCAACCCGGCGCGAAGCGGCTCAGTTCAACCGGGCCTTTGCGGACGCTCCGCGCCGCAAAAACCCTTAAGACATTCTGCCGAGAAGGAGAGGCATCATGAGTCTGATCCGATGCAGAGACTGCGACCACGAGATGAGCTCGGAAGCAAAGCAATGTCCTCATTGCGGGGCTCCTGCCGGCGCCGAGTCCTCCAAGCAAAAGCAACCGGTTCTCGTGAAGAAGAAGCGACTGTTTTTGGCGAGCTTCCTGACGATCATCGGCCTTCTT
>JAPLSS010000150.1 GCA_026398515.1 Candidatus Sumerlaeota bacterium
CGGGGCGAGCGGGCGCGGTTCATGGACCTGTTCGCGCCGGGACTGAGGCGCAATTCGCTCTTCGGCATCGCGGTCTCGGCGGTGGCGGTGCTGGGGATGTGGGGCGCTTACCAGGCGTGGCTGCAGGCGTGGGTGGAGAAGCTCGTCGGCGAAGCGCCCGAGTTGCAAGCGGCGCGGGCGGCGGCGCGCGCTTCGGTCAGCGTGTGGATGGCCATCGGATCGATCGTCGGCTCGCTGCTGGGCGGCCCCTTGGCGGAATGGATCGGGCGGCGCAAGTCGTACGCGCTCCTGTGCGTCGGCTCCGCGGCATCGACCTGGATGCTGTATCTGACGTGTACAAGCTTCGGGCCGCGCCTGTTGTTTTTCGCGACGGTGGGCGGCGTGTTTGCGGCGTCGTTCTTCGGATGGCTGCCGCTGTATCTGCCGGAGCTCTTCCCGACTCGAATCCGCTCCACCGGCGAGGGGCTGACGTTCAACGCGGCGCGCGTTCTCTCGGCCGTCGGGGTGCTGGTGACGGGAGCGCTGGTGCAGGCTCTGGGCGGGCACAAGTTCGCCAGTTCGACGATGGCGTGCATTTGGATTGTCGGCTTGATTCTGATCTGGTTCGCGCCGGAGACCAAAGGCGGCGAGTTGCCGGAGTGACTTCGGATCGCCGATTGGGGCGGCAACGGCAATTTACGGGAGGGCGGTTCCTGGGAGCGCCGACGTCCCCGTCGGCATTGAATTGGAATCCGATGCGTTTCTGCCGACGAGGACATCGGCGCTCCCAGGAAGCACAATCACAAGGGGAAGGAGAGGAAGATGCTATTCGGAACCATCACCACGGGCATTCAAGCGACAATGGAAGAGAAACTGAATCGCGTGCGCGACTGGGGCATGACCGCCTGGCAGCCCGCGGTCCAGGAAGTGGAGAAGGAAGACGCGGCGCGCGTGCGCGACCTGGCCGCCGCGCGGGGAATCACGATCAGCGCGCTTGGCGCCGGGGTGCCGATGGCCAATCCAGCGTTGTATGAGAAAAACCTCGCCGACTGGAAGAAACGGGTCGACGCGTGCGCGGCCCTCGGCGTCCAGCCGCTCTTCTCGCGCACATTCGGCAAGCCCGAGGGCGTCAGCGACGACGAAGCGTGGCGGGCCTGCGGACGCGTCGGGCGCGAGATGGTGAAGATCGCCGAGGATCAGGGCTGCCATTACATGCTGGAATGCGATTCCGGCAATTTCGTCGCCTCCCTCGCCGGCGCGCAGAAGCTGATCGAAGTCATCGGCGACGACCGCGTCTACATCAACTACGACCCTACCAACTATTACGTGGGCGGCGGCGACGATCCCCTGGCGGTGCTCGACGCGTTCTGGCCGCGCATCCTCCACGGCCACATCAAGGACGGCGTCCGCCCCGCTGGGGAGAAGCCGCACGAGGTCCCCGTCGGCACGGGCGAAATCGACTACGTGAAGATCTTCGGCGAAATGCACCGCCGCGGTTTCCAGGGCGCGATGGTTCTCGAGCACCTAAAGACGTTCGACGAGATCGAAGCCCGCTGGCGGCACGTGCAGAAGGTGCGAGCTCAGCTGGGGATTTGAGTTTGGAGTGACGCCTTCAGGCAACCTGAAACGACTGCCCGAGAGGCCTGAAATCCGAGACGTCGTGACGCTCCAGCTTGTCTCGGATAATCTCGAAACGTTTGACGAGGTCCGACGAGTATAGTCGCTCGCCGCAGTGGAGGCAGACTTCGGCCCGGACCTTCATGACCGCGGTATTCACACCTCCGCGGAGCAATTTCTCGACGTCCTTCTCCACCATCTCGCCCCCGCAAACCGGGCATCGGCTAAAGGGCATCATCTTTTCGCCTCCGGACGCGCTCATTCGCCTTCCCGATCCGGCGACTCCGCCGCCGGCTGTTCGTTCGGCGCGAAGACGGATCGGATCGCCTTGAGGACTTGATCGCGGAACGGCCCGATTCGCGTCCCCCGAACCTGAGTGAAAAGCACGACGATGTAGTCGCGCTCGAAATCCAACTGCGCGAGCGTGCCCGAAGCCCCGGTGTGCTGAATGCGGACTCCCACGCCGTCCGGCCCCGTCTTCAGCACGTTGAACCCCAGCCCATAGCCGGCCGCCGCCGTCGCGCGCCATGGCCGGTAGAGCCGCTGGAGCGACTCGGCGGCGACCACCCGCCTGCCGTCCACCAGGCCGTGATTGCGGTGCAGGAGAAGGAATCGGCCCACGTCGTCCAACGTCGAGATCAAGCTCCCGGCCGGGTTGATCAGCGAACCCATCCCCGCGCCCATCGCGGAGCGGTCGATCGCGACCAGTCCCGACGGCGGCCGGTCGTAGGCGACGGGCGCCTTCGCCTCCAACTCCTCGGACGGATGGAACGTGGCCGTCGTCGCGCCGATGGGCCGCAGAAGCATTTCCTCCATCAACGCCGGATATTCCTTGCCCGTTACGACCTCGGCGATGCGCGCCGCCACCATGTAGCCCATCGCGGTGTAGGCAAAGACCGTTCCCGGCTCAGCGGCCAGGCCTTGTCGCGGAAAGTCCTTCACCGCTTCCTCCAGACTTCCGTCGCGCTTGACCTCCCACTTCCCCGATTCGATGGCGCTCTTCCCCGCGAAACCGGCGGTGTGCGACAGGAGTTCGTGAATCTTGGGCATGCGCGGCGCCGGCCCCTTGTCCCGGACCGTCACGCCGGCGAAGTACGGCAGATACTTGTCGATGGGATCGTCCCACCCGAACTTGCCCTGCTCCACCAGCATCGCGATCATCGTGGCGGTGTGCGGCTTGGTGATCGACGCGATCCGACACGGCAAGTCGGCGGCGAATGGACGCCCGCTCTCCAGGTCGGCCACGCCGAATCCCTCGCGGAACACCGTCTCGCCTCGGTGCATGAGAAGCAGCGAACCGCCGGGCACGAACTTGTTTTCGATTCCCCATCGGCACGCGGCGCGGATGGCTTCGCGCTGCGCCTCGGTGAATCCGTGGTCCAGCCACGCCTGTTCCACTGCGTCGGGTTTCTTCGCTTCCGGTTGGGTTTTCCCGACAGCCGAGCGCGCCGGAATCGCCGCGCTCGCCGCGAGCCCCGCGAAGAGCATCCACCATTTCGCATCCACCATGACTCTCGCCTCCTTGACTGATCGTAGTTCGTAAGTCTTCAGCCGAACCCAGAGGGGCGGTTCCTAAGAGCGCCGACGTCCACGTCGGCTTCAGACACCCCAATCCGATGTGGTTCGTGGCGGCATTCCGCCTGAAGGCGGGACTCCATACTCCCCATTCACAACCGTCCCCCCTTCTCGCGGAATGTGCAAGACTCTCTTCCGAAACTTCTTCTTCCCTATTCGTGTCCATTGGTGTTCATTCGTGGTTCGCCAGTTCAGGCCATCCTGACGGAGCCGGCACGATGAAATGCATCATGGTCATGTTCGATTCGCTCAACCGCCACATGCTCGCGCCGTATGGTTGCCAGTGGACCCACACGCCGAACTTCCGGCGGCTGGCCGAGCGCGCCGTCACGTTCGACAATTGCTACGTGGGCAGTCTGGCCACCATCCCCGCGCGGCGCGAGATTCATACGGGCCGCTACAATTTCCTGCATCGCGCGTGGGGTCCGCTGGAGGTGTTCGACGACTCGATGCCCGCCATTCTGCGCGACCACGGCGTGCATTCGCACCTGATCTCGGACAACTATCACTACTGGGAAGACGGCGGCGCCACCTATCACTGCCAATACGCGTCGTGGGAAATCGGCCGCGGCCAGGAGGGCGATCCATGGAAGGCCGATCTGCGCGACATCCCAATGCCGGAAACCGTCAACCGTCGTGGGCCCAAGCAGCGCCAGGACTTCGTCAACCGCCGCTACATGGACACGCCCGAGAAGCAATCGCAGGGGCAGACGTTCGGGATGGCGCTGGAATTCCTCGAAACCAATCGCCAGGCGGACCGCTGGTTCCTGCACGTCGAGACCTTCGACCCGCACGAGCCGTTCTTCACGCACGCGAAGCACAAGGCGCTCTACCCGCACGCCTACCACGGGCCGCTCTTCGATTGGATCACCTATGGCCGGGTGAAGGATAGCCCCGAGGTCATCGAGCACGTCCGCTGCGAATACGCCGCGCTGCTGAGCCTGTGCGACGAATCGCTGGGCAAGGTGCTGGACGCGATGGACCGCCACGCCCTGTGGGACGACACGATGCTGATCGTCAACACCGACCACGGGTTGAACCTGGCCGAGCACGGGCGCTGGGGCAAGGGCCCGCAGGGATTGTGGCGCGAGCTCTTCCACACGCCGCTGTTCGTTTGGGACCCGCGGGCGGGGAAGCGCGGCGAGCGGCGCCGCTCGCTGGTCCAGACGATCGACCTGGCGCCGACGATTCTGGAATTCTTTGGAATGGCGCCGACGCCCGACATGATGGGCCGGCCATTGCGCGACGCGGTGGCTTCGGATCGTCCGGTGCGCGAAGCCGGGCTGTTCGGACTACACGGGGCGCACGTGTGCGTGGCCGATGGGCGTTACGTGTACAAGCGCGCCGCCGCCGCGCCCGACAACGCCCCGCTGTTCAACTACGGGTTGATGTCGGGCTTTCATCCCGGCGGCGAAGCCCGCCACGCCGCCGAGCTCTTCCGCGACGTCGAAGTCGCCGGGCCGTTCTCCTTCACCAAGGGCTGCAAGGTCATGCGGTTCGGGGCGCACGCGCCGTCGTTTTCCGAACCCGAGGAGTTTGCGACGGTGTTGTACGACCTGCGGGAAGACCCGAAGCAGGAGCGCTCGCTTCACGACGCGGCGGTCGAAGCGCGCATGATCGGTCTTACGGTGGAGTTGATGAAAGCCGCTGACGCCCCGCCCGAGCAGTACAAGCGGCTGGGGCTGAACGGGTGAAACGGGCTGACATGAGCCGGCCTGAATCGGGGCTGTTTCGGCCGTAACGCCGCACGCGAAAACCCCAAGGACAAACCGATGCGCGAATACACCCGGATGCAGACCCTTGCCGCCAACGTTCCCTATGCCGCCATGACGCTGTTGGGCGCGGGGACGATCGCCCTCGGATTCGGTCTTTCTCCCTGGGCGCTTGCGGGCGCGGGCGCCTATTTCGCCTACGGGATCGCCGGCGCCTTCTGGATCATGATCTTTGTCTGCCCGTACTGCGCATACCACGGAACCCGAGGATGCCCCTGCGGCTACGGCACGGTCTCGGCGAGGCTGGCGAGGAAAGGGGCGCACAATTGCTTCGCCGAGAAGTTCAAGCGCCACATCCCCGCCATCGTCCCGCTCTGGCTGATTCCCGTGGCGTGCGGAGGGGCGGCGCTGTGGGGCTCGTTCTCGTGGGGGTTGGCGGCGGCGGTGTTGGCTTTCTCCGTCAATTCGTATGTCGTTCTGCCGCTGGTCTCCAGAACGCACAGCTGCTCCGATTGCCCCCAGAAGGACGACTGCCCCTGGATGGGGAGAAAAGCCCAAACCGCCTAATTTCAATTTTGGGGACAGGCACGAATGGCGCTAAGATAGTGGTCGGCCTTCTTCCTTTGGCCGGTTTCTTTTTCTCACTCCGTGGGTTGTCAACTTAAGAAGTTTCATCGCAACGTTCCGAAGTTGGGCGAGGATTTTTCCCAAGCGCTGATACTCTCGGATCGCGCGGCCGTAAGCCTTGGCTTGGCTGGCCGTGAGGTTCTGGAGGACGGCGCGCCCTCATGCGCGAAGCCGCGCGCCGCTATCGCGCCGAACCCCGCGCGCGAAAACAACAAGAACTACGCCTTGCTCAACAAACCCCGAAGCCAATACAAAGAAATGCTGCACCGAAACCACTACAGAAAGGCCCTATCTTAGCGCCGTTCGTCGCTGTCACCATTTTCCGCGTGGCGCAACGTGGAGGGATTGCCCCGGGACAACGACCCGCGAAAAACGCGCGGCGGCTCACCCATTTGACTGAGGCGGAGGAGCAGTCCCTTTCCTGCGCCCGCTACTCGATGGAGAGAATCGTCACCGAATGCGGCGGCAGCGATGTGACGCCGTCCTTGAAATGGAGTCGGGTTTCTATCGGCGCGACGCGCTGGGGATCCTCGATGTCGTTAAAGGAGTCAGGGCTGTCGCCGACGAGCGCGGTCGCCGTGTAATCGCCCGTGAGGGTCCTGCCGGGCAAGACAAGGGCGCAAGCCAGTTCCTGTTCCGCGTGCCGGTTGACGAGCGCCAGACGCCAGCGCCTCATGGCGTCGTCGCACGTCGCCACCGCGTCCAGCGCCGGCACGGAGCTGTCGCCATGCGCGAATGGATCGCTGTCCACCCATGTCTCGACGACGTTCTCTTCCAGGAGGTTGCCGTACAGGCTCAGCACGTGGAAGGTTGTGCGTTTCACCAGGCCGGCGGGATGCACGAAGAGCGGCCCGCGGGCGTTGACGACGGGCGCCATGCACGCCATGCGCACGGCGTCCGAATGGCGCAGGCACGTGTTGAGAAAACAGGCCGAGAACACCGCATCGGCCATCGTGTATGTGGAGGCAATGTCGTTCTTGTCCCGGCCCGCCACGTCGCCGAAAATCACATCTCCGAGAGGCGGATGATGCCAACCGCGCAGGTTCCATTCGTCAAAGGCGATCGCCACCTTCCCGTTCAGCCCGGCGACGGTCAGAATGCTCTCGGCCATGCGGATGGTCTGCTCCGGCCGCGCCGTCCGCATCATGCAGGTGGAGTAGTCCGACGGGCTGGCCTCGCGCCGCGCGTCGAAATACCCGTGGATGGAGATGTATGACAAATGCTTGCCGGCTTCGCGCAAGAGCGGCAAGGTCCAATCCGGATTCGGCAGCGCCGCGGCGAGCAACTCGATCGAAGGGTCGACGCGCGTCATCATCTTCGCCGATTCGTTCACCAACTCCGCCCACTCCGGCGCCGTCTTCTTCCCGATCTCCCACTCGCCATAATTCTCGTTGCCGATGGACCAATACTTGACGTTGTGGGGCTCGGGGCGCCCGTTGGCCGCCCTCAGGCGCGCCCAGCGGCCGAAGGCGCCGTTGCAGTACTCCACCCAATCGCTCATCTCTTCGGCGCTTCCCGTGCCGGCGTTCGTGCAGATGTAAGGCTCGGCGCCGATGGCCCGGCACCAGTCGATGAACTCGTCCGTGCCAAACGTGTTCGGCTCTTCCACGCGCCAGGCTTTGTCATAGGACGGTTGACGGTTCGGCCCCACTCCGTCCTTCCAATGGTACGCGCTGACAAAGCACCCGCCGGGCCAGCGAACGATGGGGATGCGCAGTTCGCGGAGCGCCGCGATCACGTCCGTGCGAAACCCACGGTTGTCCGACAACAGCAAGCCGGGATCAAATACGCCTCCATAGACTTGCCGGTGAAAGTGCTCCAGGAACTGCCCGAAGATCATCCGGTCGTACCGCCGGCGCCCGCGGTGTGTCTCCACATGCGCCGATCCTGCAAGGGAAGTCGTCATTGCATCCTCCTCATCGGCTCCAGGAACTCCTCACGCAACAGCTCGCCGGGGGCGACGGGATTGAGTTTTCGCATAGTCTCGCTCTGCGCTTGCGTCGAAATGCTCATCGGGCCTGCTTGCGGAAACCATCCTTGACGCGTCGGGAGAAGTGGATTCATCCGCATCCCGTCAAGACGCGCAAGGGAATTCCGCAACAGAGCGGGGTCCCAAAGAGCCGGAAATCCGCAATTCGGCTTGAGAAAACGGGACAGGCGGAGTCTTCTACGCACAGAATCCAGTTAAGGCCCAAACTCCAGGTCCCGCCTTTAGGCGGAGAACACACAATCGCAGCGATTCGCCAGGACCAGCGTTTCGCCTGAAGGCGGGACTCTATGCCCAGATCCACGACGAAGAACCGTGAAGCAGGTGACACGATGAACGCCATAACGCCATCCGCGCCGCTCGATTTCCTGGAACTCTGGCGCGTTCCAACGCCGTGGGGCGAGTTTGCCGCGGCGATGGCGTCCGAGGGGGCGCTGGCCGTGCTGGCCTTTCCCGCGCGCGACGCCAAGGCCGCTTCCGGCTCCGCGCGCCGGTCCGCGATGGCGGGCCACCCCAAAGCTTCCTTCACGGAACAAGGCGCTCTTCCTCCCGACGCGCCGCTTCGACGCCAACTGCTGGAATTCACGAAAGGAACCCGGCGCAATTTCGATCTGGCCTTGGCTCTCGGCCGCCGGTCCGACTTCGATCTCGCGGTCTGGCGCGCCGCGGCGGCCATTCGTTACGGCGAGCGGCGCTCCTACGGCGAACTCTCGCGCGCGATCGGGCGGCCCAACGCCTCGCGCGCCGTCGGCGGCGCGCTTGGGCTCAACCCCGTGCCGCTCGTCATCCCGTGCCATCGCGTGGTCAGAGCCGATGGGGCGATCGGCGGGTTCTCCGGCGGGGCGGGGTGGAAGGAGCGTTTGTTGGAATTCGAGGGGGAAACAACCAGTCAACCACGGAACACACAGAAAACACGGAAAGGACAGAGAACGAATGAGCTCAAAAGAGCTGGTCTATCCCGATGAGAGCTATGCCATTCGCGGAGCGGCGTTCGAGGTCTACAAGGAGAAGGGTTGCGGGTTCCACGAGCCGGTATACCAGGAATGCATGGAGATCGAACTCGGCCTGCGAGGCATTCCATTCGTCGCCCGGCCCTGAATTGCACTCACTTATAAGGGCAGGAAGCTTCAATCGGAATTTCTTCCCGATATTGTCTGCTACGACAAGATAGACCTGGAACTCACGGCTGTTTCCGCAATCGCCGACGAACACCGCGCCCAGTTGCACAATTACCTCAAAGCCACTGGCCATCGGCTGGGTTTTCTCATCAACTTCGGACATCACCCCGGAATCGAAATCGAGCGCATCGTTCGCTGAGAAGTGCAGAGAACCACAGAATACACAGAACACACGGAATGAAAAGCCCCCACCATACTCAGGGCACTTCCCGTGTGCTCTGTGTATTCCGTGGTCAATCGGTTGTTTTCTTGAATTCGACCAACCACGTTGGCAACTCGCCGATGTGCGAGATGTTGGGATGCTCGGGATGCGCGGCGCCGTTGCGCG
>JAPLSS010000135.1 GCA_026398515.1 Candidatus Sumerlaeota bacterium
ATCCATCTCGAAGGCGAGTCGGTGGGCATTCCACGGGGGCCGGGCTTGGGCATTGAGATCAATCCGGAGGCCCTGGAGAGGTTCGCCAAGGCGCACCGGGAGTCAAAATGACACGAATGCCTTGTAGTTCTAAATGAACTATATCGCCCAAGCCGGATCTCCTCCCAACACGGAGAGAAACGCGGCAATACAGGAAGACCAGATCATGCGCATTCACCCCGGTATCATCTCCGCGACAATTGGCCTGACCGCTCTCTTACTGGGCGCGTCGACCCAATCGTCCCGGCGCGTCCGAGAGTCGCCGTCTCAGCCAACCCAGAAAAACGAAGCCGCCGATCAAGGCCGGGATCGTAAAGGCATCGACGAGTTCAGGAGGGTCTTCGGCCATCTCATGGGGGAAGACACGCCTGCGGCGCCGATTCCGCGCAAGAATGCCCCCGGCGAGCGGGTCGTCAGCGAGGCCGTCTTCGAGCTCTCGATGTTCAACCTGCCAATCGGCCGCATGCGCGCCCAGGAGATCAAGGTCCAGGAAAACGGACGCGAACACGATGGGGCGCGCGCATCCATCGACGTGGCGTTTGCGCGGATGGGCGACCAGACGGCGGTGTCGCTTCAGACGTTCGAGGTCTACGACGACTCCGGCCAACTCAGCCATTTCAAGAACAACATGCGCATGTCGGGCGTGGTCAACTCCACCGAAGGCTGGGTGGAGAACGGGCAATGCCGTGTCGTGATGCTCGACGGCGCCACCAGCCAGACGAGCGAGCAAAGCGTGCCCTGGGACCCCGAGGCGGTCAGCCAGAAGCAGATGGAAGATGATTTCAAGAGACTCCTTAAAGGCCCGGTCGGCGGGACGGTGTTCCACAAGGTGTTTTTGCCCGAGCTGCTGCCGACGCGATCCGAGGGCGCGCCGACGACTTCGACGCTGCGCGGCGTGGAGACCCGCCCCACGTGTTTCGGTCCGAAGGAACTCTACAAAGTCGAAGTGCTCATGGATCTCGGCACATCGGTGGTGACGAACAGCTGGGTCGACGGCAAGAGCGACCTCTACGAGCAGGAAACGCTCCTGGGGCCGTTCAAGATGACCGCGAAGCGCATCAGCGGAAAAGAGCCTGCCCCGCCGATGTCGTCAATGTCCGCCGAGATCTTCGAGCCGACGACGCTCAAGCTGTCGAAGCCGCTGGCCAATCCCGAGAAGATCCGGCACGCGATCTATCGGTTGAAGTTCAACCAGGGAAAGACGCCGCGCATTTATGAGGACGAAAGCCAGCATTCGCTCGGCGTCGAGGGCGACACGCTGCGCCTGGAAGTGACTTCGCGCAAGCCCGGAAGACCGTTCCCGATGTCGGAGATCCGCGTCCCGCCTGATGGCGAGGCGTATCTGAAGCCCTCGCCTTTCGTTCAAAGCGAAGATCCGGAAATCGTGAAGGCGGCGTGGGACGCGGTCGGCGAGGAGACCGACGCCTGGAAGCGCGCGAAGGCGTTGGAGAAGTGGGTGAACGGCTACGTGAGGGAAAAAGATCTCGGCGTGGCCTTCGCTTCGGCCAAGGAGACGATGCAGACGCGCCAGGGCGATTGCACGGAGCACGCCACGCTATTGGTCGCCCTGTGCCGCGCCGTGGGAATTCCCGCCCGCGCCGCCGAGGGATTGGTCTACGCGCGTTCGATCGGCGGCTTTGGGTATCACATGTGGACCCAGGTCTACCTGGACAGTTGGTACAACTTGGACGCCACGCGCCCACAGCCGGACGCCACCGACGCCACGCACATCGAATACGGCTCCAGCGCCCTCGACGCCCCGCTGGCCGGCGACCTCGCCTTGCAGATCCTCAAGTTCTTCGGGCAGTTTCAGATTGAGGTGGAGAAGGCGGAATAGGGACTGGAAAACACGGCTATGAAAACGTGCTACTTTTGCAGGGGCGCCGTATCGCCTGGGCATATTGACCACATGGCGCAAGTCGGAACGCAATATGTTCTTGTCCGCCATGTTCCGGCGGAAGTCTGCGTCCAATGCGGAGAAGTCTACCTCGCCGCAGACGCCTCGCGTCAGATCGACGAAGCCATTGCTAATGCCACGAACGCCCCCGAACACTTGACCGTGCCCGTGGTCACCTGCCCTTGATCTGGCCGCGGAACAAGCGACGGGCGCTAAGTACACCTCAACACAATAAAGGGGTCAAAATAGTATTGCATGGTTCTGCGCGATTCCTGTAAGGTTGACGGCAACTTCTGCCGGAGGTTGCTGCTATGGCGCGCGGGCGCAAGACCAGTCTGGTCATCACGTTGAGT
>JAPLSS010000355.1 GCA_026398515.1 Candidatus Sumerlaeota bacterium
GAGGTGGGCGAGGTCGTCCTCGTCAACGCGCGCAAATCCTACCAGTGGGGAAAGCGCCCCGACTGGTTCGGCCGGCGGGAAACGTACGGCGGCACGATCGGTTGGGTCGGCATTCACGCCCTGGACATGATTCACTATACCACGGGGCAACGCTTCGTTTCGGTCGCCGCCATGCAATCCAATCTTACGCATCTCGACCGCCCGGCGTGCGAGGACAACTGCGCGCTGATCCTCGAATTGGCCAACGGCGCGCATGCCACGGTCAGCCTGGATTACTGCCGCCCCTCGACCGCGCCGACGCATGGCGACGACTGGATTCGCGTCGTCGGCGAGCGCGGCGCCTTGGAGGCGAATGGAAGCCGGGAAACGTGCGGCCTGATCGCCGAAGGGCAGGCGCCGCGGGACGTCCCGCTGGCGCCCACGCCTTCGATGTATCGCGCGTTCCTGCTCAGTTTGCTCGGCCAAGCGGAATTCGCCATACAACAGCCGGCCGACCCGTTCTTGTTGACCCATGCGTGCCTGTGCGCGCGCGACGCGGCGGATTCGAGAAGCATCGTGCGAATCCCGCAAGGAGTCTGGGATTAAGTTCGGAGTGACGCCTTCAGGCGTTTCTTTGGCATTCCATCCGCTGCGAAGGAAACGCCTGAAGGCGTCACTCCGAACGTAAGAAAAGGAGGACCTTCGATGGCCAAAGTCGCAATGATTGGAGCCGGCAGTTTGGTCTTCGGCAAGACCCTGATGGCCGACATGCTGGCCACGCCCGCGCTGGCGGGAAGCGAATACGCGCTGATGGCGCTGACGCGCAGACGCCTCGACAAGATGCACGCGTTCGTCGAACGCATGATCCGCGAAAACGGCGCGAAGGCCACGGCCACGTCGACCACCGACCGGCGCGAGGCGCTCCACGGCGCCGATTATGTAGTGGTCATGATCCAAGTCGGCGGCATGGACGCCTTCGGCCACGACTACAAGATTCCGATGAAATACGGAGTCGACAATTGCATCGCCGACACGATGGGCGCCGGCGGGGTGTTTCGCGCGTTGCGCCACATCCCGGCGCTGATGGAGATCGCCGGCGACGTGCGCGAGTTGTGCCCCAACGCGCTGATGCTCAATTACGCCAACCCGATGGCGATGTGCTGCTGGGCGCTGGGGACGGTCGCGGGGCTGAACTTCATCGGCCTGTGCCACGGCGTGCAGACGACGATGGACCTGATCGCCAGCTACGTCGGCGCGCGGAAAGAGGAGATCGACTACCTCGCCGCGGGGATCAACCACATGGCGTGGTTCCTGCGCCTGGAGAAGGACGGCCAGGACCTGTATCCCGTTCTGCGCGCCAACTTCGAGAAACCCGAGTATTACGCCAACGAGAAGGTGCGCGGCGAGGTCCTGCGCCACTTCGGCTACTTCATGACCGAGAGCACGGGGCACCTGTCGGAATACCTGCCCTATTTCCGCAAGAACGCGAAGGCGCTGGGCCTCTATTGCGACGAGCCGGATTTCGGCGGCGAGACGGGCGCGTATTACAAGTACGGCCTGGCGCTAGAAGAGAAGTTCGCGAAGATGGACCCGCTGTCGTTTGAGAGCGCGAAGATCCGGCGCCGCAGCGCCGAATATTGCTCGCACATCCTCGAAACCAAAGAAACCGGCCAGGTTTTCCGCTTGAACGGCAACGTGCGTAATGACGGCTACATCGCGAACCTGCCGCGCGGCTGCTGCGTCGAAGTCCCCATCTTCGTCGACCGGCTGGGGCTGCACCCAACGGTGGTGGGCGATCTCCCGATGCAATGCGCCGCGCTCAACATGACCAACGTCCTCGTGCAGGGGCTGGCGGTCGAGGCGGCGTTGAGGGGCGATCCCGAATTGGTCGTCCAGGCGGTGGCGCTCGATCCGCTGACGGCGGCGGTTTTGACGTTAAGGGAGATTCGCGACATGGTCGGCGAGATGCTCGAAGCCGAGCGTCCCTGGCTGCCGCAATTCGAAGGCAAGAAGGTCCGCCCGACGCCGACCATCGTCGTGCCAAAAGACCTCAAGCGCGCTGAAGTCCCGCTCGACCCCGCGCTGGCCATCGCCAATCGCTTCACCACGCTGGCGGAAGTGGGGACGGAGAAGAAATGACCGCGGAAGATTTGGCCGCAAAGAACGCATAGAACACATAGAAACCGAAACAGCAAAGCCTGCCGGAGGTCGGCAGGCTTTGTTGTTCCTATGCGCTCTTTGCGTTCTTTGTGGCCAATTTCCGCGCGGTTTTCTACTCTTTTTCCTCGGCTTGCGGTTTCACCTTGGCCTTGCCTTCGTCCGGTTTGGCGGCGCCCTTCTTGGCCGCGCGGCCGCCGGATTTGCTCTGGGCTTTCTCGGCGCCTTTGCCCGCGGGAGCGCTGGCCGCGGCACCGCTCTTTTTCGGCTTCTTCGCTTGGGGGCTCCACAGCGGCGGCTTCATGTCTTTCTCCCAATTCGCCAGGTCCGCCGTCAGCTGCTTGACCACGTCAGGCTTCTCCGCCGCCAGGTCTTGCTTTTCGTCGCGGTCTTTGCCGAGGTCGTAAAGGTAGAACTGATATTTCCCCGCCCCGCCCTGGCGCACGAGTTTCATGTCGCCCTTGCGGACTGAGGCGTCAGGGCCTTTCCGCCAATACAGTTCCTCGTGAGGAACGCCCTGCTTCTCGCCGCGGAGGTAGGGGATCAGATCAACCCCGTCGATCGGCCGGTCCTTGGGCAATTCGCCGCCGGCCTCCGCCACGCTCGTCGGGGCAATGTCGAGCGAGATGACCGGCTTGTCGTAGACCACGCCGCCTTTGAGTTTCTCGGGGTAGCGAACCATGAACGGCACGCGAATGCCCCCCTCCCACGGCTGCGATTTCTTGCCCTTGAGCGTGCCGTTGTCGGACCCCTGGCTCAGCGGCCCGCCGTTGTCGTCGACGAACCAGACGATGGTGTTCTTCTCCTGGCCGGTGTCCTTGACTGCCTGCAACACCTGGCCGATGGCGTCGTCCATGGCGGAGAGCATGGCGGCGTAGGTCCGGCGCTTCTTGTCCTGGATGCCGGCAAACTTCGCCAGATGTTCCTCGTCGGCCTCCAGCGGCGAATGAACCGCGTTGAACGCCAGGTAGAGATAATACGGGGCGTCTTTGTGGCGCTGAATGAACTCCGCGGCCTCCTGCCCATAGCGAGTCGTCAGGTAGCCTTCGCCTTGCGCCGGCTCCGTGCCGCGCAGGATCGGGTCGCCCTTGTCGTCCCATTTCACGTAGGAATGCGACCCGCCGAGGAAGCCGAAGAACTCGTCATAGCCGCGCTTCATCGGATGGAACTGGGGGTGCGCGCCGAGGTGCCATTTGCCGACGATGCCCGTGGCGTAGCCGGCCTTCTTCAACATGTCGGCCAGGGTGATCTCCGTCAGCAGCAGCCCGACGGCCGGATCGTTCTTGGTCGCCTCCGCCGAGCCCGGGTTGAATTCGTGGCCGAAGCGCTCCTGGTAGCGGCCGGTCTGGATGCCCGCGCGGGTGGGGCTGCAATACGAGCACGACACGTAGCCGTTGGTGAACTTCACGCCGTCGCGTGCCAGCGAATCGATGTTCGGCGTGGGGATGTCCTTGCACCCGTAGCAGCCGATGTCGACGTAGCCCATGTCGTCAACGACGATCAAGACAACGTTCGGTTTGCCGACCGCCGCGGCCGCCTCCGCCGCCACCGATCGCGGCGCCGCCAGCCAAAGCAACGCGCCGACGGCCATCGCGATTTGGAGAATGATCGGAACTCGTTTCATGCAACATCTCTCCTTCGAGCGAATTGACACCCCCGGCGCATGCCCAAGCGCTGCGAGGGATCGGCCATCCTCTTAGCGGACGGATGAGGAACGGGCAAGGGAAAAGCAACGTGGACGGGAGCAGGCAGTTGAGTAGCGCTATTGTAAGGCTATTGACGGAATTAGCGGGTTGTGGAATCCTATTGGCGTTTTTCTCGGTTCGTGTTTCCCACAAGTCCGCGGCGGAACGGCGCCACCCTCTGCCCGACCCTTCCGGGAAGGAGCCGACCCCATGCAGACTCAACCCCCCAGCCCCATGTTCGGAGTGCGACCTTCAGGTCGTACAGAAGGCCGCGAGCAACCGAAGAAGGAACGACTTTCAGGAAGACGACTACGACCTAAAGGTCGCACTACGAACCAGGGGGCGCTTTGCGTTCTGCTGCTTCTATCGGGTATGTTGACGGCAGTCACCGCCTTCGGCGCCGACGTCGGTTTGGCTCCCATTCCGCGCGAGACCGCCTGGGCGCCCGATATGCGCATCTGGGCCATCGCCAAGACGCCGACCACCATCTACATCGGTGGGGATTTTGAACACGTCGGACCGACTACGGGAGCGGGCGTTCCCATCGACGCCACGACCGGGTCTCCGGTCGCGAGCTACCCTAGGGTGGAGAACGCGGTTCGGACCTGTGTGGCCGATGGTTCGGGCGGCTGGTATATCGGGGGGATCTTTGCGCGGGTCGGAGGCATGGAACGCAAGAACCTCGCCCACATTCTGTCGAATGGCTCCGTCGACCCATCGTGGAAACCAAACGCGGACAGTTCGGTCCTGACTATCGCCATCCATGGATCAACGGTATATGTTGGGGGGTTCTTTGCCCGAATCGACGGCCAAATCCGCCGTGGGATTGCCGCGCTCGATGCCGCGACGGGCGCCGTCTTGCCCTGGGACCCCGCGCCGAAGGCCTGGGATGATTTTGGCCCTCGATCTCTGTCCGAGGCCATAGGCAACGCCTTCTCGCTTCAAGGCCCCGTCCTTAGCGACCGGCGGGACCACGATCCGGTGGTCTTCGCCCTTGCGGTCTCCGATGACGGTGGGACAGTCTACGTTGGCGGGGATATCAAGAGAATCGGGGGGCAGGCGCGAGACGGCACAGCCGCGCTCGATGCCGCCACCGCGGCCGCAACTCCATGGAATCCGAAACTCGAAGGCGTGAGACTGGGGAGCAGCCCGAGACAGGATTGCTTCATCCACGCCTTCGCCGTCTCCGGTTCTACCATCTATGTGGGAGGGCATTTCAAGAAGATTGGTGGCCAGCCGCGCAATGGCATCGGCGCGCTCGACGCCAATGGCTCCGGCGCGGTCTTGGCGTGGAACCCCAATCCATCGACATTTCTACCCGGGGGCCTGGGCGGGATAAGGGCGATCGCGGTATCCCGTACTACCGTTTACGTTGGAGGCTGCTTTACCGACATCGGCGGACAGCGGCGCATTAATCTGGCCGCGCTGGATGCCGCGACGGGCTTGGCCACGGCCTGGGACCCGAGCGTCACCGGCGGATACGCGATCTTGAGCATCCCCTCGGTCCAGGCTCTCGCTGTTTCGGGTTCGACCGTTTACGTGGGCGGGACTTTCACCAGCATTGGGGCGCAGACGCGCCACAATCTCGCCGCGGTCGACGCCACCACCGGCGTGGCCAATGACTGGGACCCCAACGTGGGCGGTCCGGTTGAGGCAATTGCCGTTTCGCGTTCGGCGATCTATGCGGGGGGATCCTTCAGGGGTGTCGGCGGGGTTTGGCGCAACGGGCTTGCCGCGCTGGACGCCGCCACGGGCCGCGCCACCGCTTGGGACCCAAGCCCCAACGTGAGTTTCAGAAGAATAGTCTGAGAGCATAGGGATAGTAAGTCGTAGCGCGTTGGGTTTTACGGGTTTGACGTCGTTGGCGGGTAGGTTGGCCTTGTAGCGCCTAACTGCGGGTTTTCTCCGGCACGAACAGGCGGAAG
>JAPLSS010000883.1 GCA_026398515.1 Candidatus Sumerlaeota bacterium
TCAGCTTCGCCGCCCACGCCCTCCGGCCGGTGCGGATCATCGACGACCCGACGCTTGCCGGCGCGTTCCAATTCGTCGCCGTGGGCGTGATCACCCTTTTCGCGCTGAGGCGCAACTCCAACGCCATCGCCACCATGGCCACCGTGTTCGGCTACCTGGCCTGTTTGTTCTCGTTCTGGAATGGCCTCAATACGTTCGCGCTGACCGCTTCCACGATGCTGGGCGTCGCGACTGCGTGTTTCTACCTCGTGCGCCGCTGGCATGCGCCGTACCTGATCGCGGTTCCGGCCACCTACTTCATCTACCTGCTCGTGTTTGTGTTCCATTGGTTAGAGGGTCCGCGGAAAGCGCCGGGCTTCGCGGCGGCGATGAGTTTCCTGGTGGCCGACCTGACTCTCTTCGGCGCCGCCGACTACTCGGCGCTGATTCAACGGACGCTCCTGCCGCGCGACTGGCGCCGGTACGCCCAAGTTTGCAACTCGACCAGCGCCGTCGCTCTCGGCTTCCTCGTGGCGCGTCTTCTCTATCCGGACTCCCTGTCCACCTATTACTTCCTGTTCGGCGCGATCCTGACCGCCGCGTCCCTCGTCTATTACTTCACCGACCGAGACGACGTTCTGGTTCAGGTCTACTTCGTCAAAGGCTCGGCGCTGCTGACGATGGGATTGATCGACGTGTTCAGGGCGCGCACGCGTTGGATCGCGCTGGCGGCAGAGAGCCTGGTGTTGCTGTTCAGCGCCAAACGCTCGCGGATGCGGCTCGTCGAAGCGGCCATGACGATTGTGTGGTATGTGTCGCTGTGGTTCTTTTTCGACACGCTCTGGACGAGCGGCGCGTTTCAGCGCCCTCAACACATCTGGACTCCGGCCGGCATCGCTTCGCTGGCCTACCTGGCCTTTTCCGCCTATGTGTTCTGTCTCTATGGCCGATGGTTCGTCCGCCCGGCGGAGAGGAAGGAATCCGACGTCGCCCCAGCGCCCGACGGGGAATATGCCCATATAGATCTATCGACTCGCCAAGGCCTGGCGCTGGCGCATGGCGCCGCCCTCGGTTTCGTCTCCATCCTGGTCGCGGCGGCGCACTCGACAAATGCCGGGCACGGTTCCATGGCTTTGGCGCTGCTAATGGCACTACTGGCGGCAGTCGGGGTGGCCGGGCGGCACTGGATTCCCTACGTGGCGCTCGTCATCCCCTTCGCGGCCGCTCATGTCTCGTTTTGGGGCTTCCACGGCCCGACCGGACTGACATGGCTGAACGCCGCGGCCGTGATCGCCGTGACCCTGGCCGCCGCCGAGCGCGCCTATCGCCTGGGGATTCGACAAGTAGGCCAGCCTTGCCGAGGCTGGCTCGGCGCCTCGGACGCGGGTTCAGTCCACCTCGGCAAGGAGGACCTGCCCGATTCCGCGCGGCAAATGAGGGACACGCTTACGAACCTTGAGGCCCTGCTCCACGCGTTGTGGCTCTTCGCGCTGTATGCGACGTTCCGCAAGGTTTTCGCCTGGGAACACTGCATTCCGCTGGCCGTGGCGACGGCGTTTGGCGCGGCGGCGCTGGCGCTTGTCTTCCCCTCGCGGCGCCTGGCCGACCTGGCAGCTTTGCCGATGGTCTTCGCCCTGCCGCTCGTGGTCAACTGGGCGAGGCTCCACCATACTCCCGATCTCTCCGCGCGGGTCATCGACGCCGAGTTGATCGTGGCGGGACTGGGCGCCTTTGGCTTCGCGAAGATGAATGCGCTCTGGCAACCGCTGAACCGCCGCTTCGATTGGCTGAAGAAGGATGACGTCTATCAATGGGCGCACCTTGCCTTGGCGACGATTATCGGCGTATCGGTCATCGGGCAAGTTTTCAAGTCTACCGATCTGATGCTCGTCGCCGCGCTGTTCTCCTTGGCGGTCTTGGGGCTGGTGTGGCTGGCGGACCTCAAGCCGGCGGTCTGGTTCGGCCTGGCATTTGTCATTCAGGCGCACATCCAGTGCTATCGCCTGGCGGAGAAGATGACATCGACCGGCGACTACCGTTTCCTGGCCACCGCTTGTGCCGCCGGCGCGCTCACCATCGCCTACGTCGTATTGGCCCGCCGCGCCCGACCGGATCTGCCGTCTGAGGCAAATGAAGGGTTGGCCTGGGGTCTGTTGGCGTTGGCCACTGCGTGCGCGTTGCGCGCGATGGAGGCGACACTCGAACCGCTACGGCTCATGCCCGCGGCCGCCGGGGTCGCGCTGGTGGTTCTCGGACTGGCGCGGGTCCCCGGCCTGAAGCCGGCGCTGTGGTTTGGCCTGGCGTTCGTCGCGCAGGGGCACCTTCGCTTCTACCGCTCCCTGGACAGTGCGGGAATGCTCGCCGATCCCCGGTTTCTATGGCTTGGCATTCTTGTCAGCGTGATCACCATCGCCTACGCCGTTTTGGCCCGCCGCGCACGGCGCGATCTGGCTCCCCAAGCCAATCAGACGCTGGCCTGGCTCCTGGGCGCGACGGGCCTGTTGCTCCTGTTCACGTTGTTTGCGAAACAGCCGGAGTCGCTGGAGCGTTATGCCACGGTCTTCTGGAGTTTGAGCGCCATCGCGGTCTTCATTGTTGGCCTGATCGATCGTCAGAAGCCGCTGCGCATTCTCGGTCTGGGAAGCCTTGTTCTCCTCTGCATCCCGCGCGTTTTCCTGGTTGATGCCCGCTCGGACTTCTATCGGATCATCGCCATGGGCGCGCTGGCCGCCGTAATCCTGGCCGTGGCTTTCCTCTACAACAAATACCGCGACTTCATTCTGAAATGGGACGAGGAGGACCAAAGCCCATAGCCCGACATTCTCACCAAACTTGGAATTTCGGGTAGAGTAGAGCGTAGGCGCGGGTGTGTTTAGGTCAGCGGCTTCCGGTGTGTCGACCGTTTCCAGTGGCGTGGCAAAGAGCCGTCGGACCGTGCGTCCCGTTTCCTGCGCCCCCTCATCGAACCGTGCGTGCGGTTTTCCCGCACACGGCTCTCG
>JAPLSS010000044.1 GCA_026398515.1 Candidatus Sumerlaeota bacterium
AACCGGCGTTGGCGGCGTTGCGGGCGGGGCGTCTCGCCGCGATCGACCTGGGGCGGGTGGGGCCGCGCTGGTTCGTCAACGACATCGGCTTGGGGCTGCTGGCCGACGCGAATCGCCTGTATCATTCGATGCCGCGGTTGCTGCTCGGCCCGGCGCGCTACCTGGCCGCCGCGGTCGGGTCGGCCCTGCGGAACCGCTCGTGTCATCTGCGCTTGCGGAGCGAGGGCGAGGCGCGGTTCGAGGGGCCGTTCTCGATTTGCTCGGTGTCCAACGGGGCATGGACCGGCGGGCGCTTTTACATGAACCCGCGCGGGATTCTCGACGACGGGCTGCTCGAAGTGTGCGTGGCCGAGCCGGTGGGGCGCTGGGAGGCGCTGACGACCCTGCCGCGGCTGCGGCGCGGCGAGCATCTGGAGTTGCCCCAGGTCCGGTCGTTCCAGACGGCCTCGTTGCGGGTGGAGTCGGACGATCTGGAAACCTATCAGGTGGATGGCGAACTGCAGGAGTTCCCGCGCGAGGGATTGGAGATCTTCCTCGCGCCCCGCGCCCTGCGGGTCCTGTGCCTCTCGAAGTCGTAGTCAGGGAACAAGCCGGGACAAGGGTCGGGGGCTTCGGCTCCCGGGGAACTCTAGCCGCGACTTCCGCGGCGGGAAACTAGCGATGCCATTGCCGACGGCTGCATCAAGCCCTGGAGATCCGCGCTCCGTCAATGGCGCAATCGGCGAGGAATCCGGTCCACAGTCGCTCAGCCCATCCTGAGGCCGATCAAAGGCGTCTTGTCTCCCTACAGCAAATCCACCGGCCGGCCCCGCAGTCGCCCCGTGCCCTTCTCCAGGCTTTTCGCGGTTTGGTTCGTCCCCTGATCATCCGGGATCACGACCCGTTGCATGACCTCGCGAAAGGGGACGCCCGTGTCGTGGAATCGCGTCATCCAGGCCGTCGCCTGGTCGTGAAGTTGGTCGCGCAATGCTCGGTGCTCCGCGGCCGCGTACAGATTGCGCATTTCCCGCGGATCGGTCTCGCGATCGTAGAGACAGGCGTAGGGCTTGGGCTTGCCTGTCTTTCCGGCGAGACTCGCGCGGCCGCCGGGAAGGTCGAAGGCGTACGTGTGGCGCTTCGTGTACACCCCGCGCCAGTCCCCGGAGAAGAAGAAGAGCGGCACGGATTCCACCGCGTCGTCGCGTTCGCTGAGAACCGCGTCGGCCAGGTTCACGCCCTGGCACGTGTCCGGGACCTTCAGACCCATCAGGCCGAGCAGAGTCGGCATCAGGTCCAGCGCGCCGATCAGCAAGTCGCTTGCCCGGGGCTTCAGCCGCCGGGGCCAGCGAAGGATGAAGGGCACGCGGCACGATTCCTCCTCCGGCTTGCCTTTGTGGCTGGGCCAGTCGTGCGACATGAGCATGTCGCCGTGGTCCGCCGTATAGACCACGATCGTGTTGTCCGCCAGCCCCTTCTCCTCCAGCTTCGACATCAGCCACTGGAACGCCTTGTCGAGGCTCGTGCACATCGCCATATGCCCGGCGTAGTTCGTTCGGGTCCGCGGCGTGTCCGCGCAATTGGGGCGCAGAGACAGACGATCCGGATCGTAGAGGCTCGCGACGTCCGCCGGGGCGGCGTAATTGTCCCCGCCCCAGTTGTGCGGCGGATGCCAGGAGAGGAACAGGGCGAACGGTTTGTCGGCGTTTGCATCGACGAACTCCATCGCTTGGCGCGTTTGAGCGTAGGGCTCCCAATCGCCGTAGAGCTGTTTCTTGCCTTCCGCGTCCCAGTAATACGCGCGTTTTTCGTCGAACAGGAGCGTGCAATTGTTGGAGAGGAACGTTTGGTCGAAGCCGTAGCGATACGGCCCCGGCGGGATCGGACGATTGCGATTGCCGCCGTAGACGTGCCACTTCCCGAAATAACCCATCCGGTAGCCGGCGTCGCGCAGGACTTCGCCGAAGTACGGGCCGTTGCCGGCGATGACCTGCAGGTCGTTGACCAGCGCGCCGCAATACAGCGGATGCTGGCCGGTCAGAAGGATGCCCCGATACGGCGTGCACAACGGCGCATTGGATACGCAGTGGGTGAAACGCACGGCCTGCGCGGCGAAGGAGTCGATATGGGGCGTGATGATCTGCCGGTTTCCATAGCAGCCCAGCATGTCGTAGGATTGCTGATCGCTGAAGACGTACACCAGATTGGGCCGCGAAGGCCTGGCTTCCCCGTCGGCTTCCTCCGCTGAAGCGGCCAACGACCGCCCGCCGGCGATTGCGGCGCCGGCCCCGAGGGCCTGCCCCAGGAACTCCCGGCGGGTGATCCCATCGGTCACGCTTCCCATCCTCCATTTCCAAGTCTTCCAAAGAGCCCCATTTCTTCCGTGTACACCCTTTCGCCGACGCGCGCAAGAGCCAAGGCGCCGTACGTTATCGTGCCACCGGGGGATGA
>JAPLSS010000009.1 GCA_026398515.1 Candidatus Sumerlaeota bacterium
TGAAGTTTCCACGGAGAGCCGAGGATGCTTCGCGGATCCAGACTGGTTAACGCGAGCCGCCCACCCGCCTCGCGCCGACCGCAGCGGTTGGCGGTTTTCGCCGCGCTCTTCGGGGTCAGTTTGATCGCGGTGGGCTGGCTCGTCCTGCGCGGTCCGGATCCGCCGCTGGACCCGGCGCGCCCGTCGTCGGCCTGCGGCACCCCCGGCGGGAGTTGGACCCCGTGCGGCACGCCCATCCCGTGCTATTGCCTCGGCGGCCAGACCCCATGCGGACCTTGCGCGTCGCATTCTCCGTGCAGCGCGACTCCCTGTTGCACTGGGAGTCCGGATTGTCAATGCCAAGGGGATGAGTGCTCATGTCCGGAAAAGCGATGCCCCGCCACGGGCGGAGGATCTTTCCAGCCGTGCGGTGGAAAGGGATGCAACGCTGACAACCCCAACCACAGCTGTGGCTATGCTGACTGCGACCAGGGCTGCGGACCTCGCTGCAAGCGCCACGGGTGTTATGGGTCGGGGTATACCTGTAAAGGCAGCGGATGCCAAGCCGATAGTTGTTCGAGTGCGTTCTGCCCAACCCGGTGCTTGTGGGCGCCTGGCGCCTATACGCGCCCTTGCACGGGCACGCCAGTCCCGTGTATGTTTGATGGGTGCGGTGGAGAGAACACTTGCGTCAACTGCGGAAGTCTATGCGCTAACCACACCAATATATGCTTTACCCTGCCCTGTTCGAAGGGATGCTCTAATTACGAATACTGCCCTTGCCCTCCCCAGTGCCGCAACGGAACAACGCCTGAACCATGCTCAGGATTCGTGCAGTGCGGCTGTATGGGGGGCAGTAACTGCATTCACTGCAATGACCACAAGTGCACGCATGCTTGGCCTTCGTGCGGCGGTAAGGGCTGCTACATGCAGTGCCCGACTCATTTTCACTGGTGTGCATGTGATCAGATATGCAAGAACGATAGCTGTATGATGACCGGAGGTTGCGACTGTCACCTAGATATGTGCGATTGGGATGGCTGTTGCCGTCAACACGCGACGCCGTGCGGTGGTGAGCCCAGGCCATGCTGTTACTGCGACGAAGTCGCGGAACAATGTGATAGCGTCTGCGGCGCATGCACTGCTTCCCTTTTCGACTGTTCGGATGATGCAATGAATTGTCTCCATGCTGGGGACCCAGGATAATCTATATCCGATGTCGCAACCGCGAGAGCGAGCGCGGGACCGCGGAAAGGATGAAAGCCATGTTCCGGCCACATGATCTCATTCTGCTTCTTGCAATTCTGATGAGCCTTGCCCCGTCCAAATGGGCCGCAGGGGATGATCTTGTCATCCCGAAAGATCTGGATCTCGCCAAGGGGGAGGCATACCGTGGGGAATATGACGCCGCTCTGAATCGCCTTAGCGGTCTGCTTTCGCAGCTTAGGCAGGAAACGCCAGAAGAGAAGGCCCTGAGCCTTCTCGTACGCACTCACATTGCTATGGTGCGTGTTCAGCAAGGCTCGTACGACGCTGCATTCAACGAGCTCAAAGATAATGTGGATCGTCTTGCGTTGGAGGGGGACAATCTGACCTCCGTTACATTAGGTGGCGTTCCAGTCACAGTCAATTTCTATACCGTCGACATGGCCTGGATGCGCCGGTGCCGCTTCGAACAGGGGCGATTCGAGGAATGTCCGGCGATCTCACGGAAGATTCTCTCTCGGCTAGTGGACTGCGATCGCAGCCTCCAAAGCAAAGAGGATGCGGGAAAACTATCGTGGCAGGACCGCTGCACCCTCCACTTTACGAGAGTCCAGGCCCACTACGAGAAGTGGCATCTGGAGAACCCGGACCAGAGAGCGGAAAAAATGCCCCGGCTAACCCCGTCGGAAGCGCGCGCTATTGAGAAGCAGAAGCTGTAGCCGAGAGCGGAGAGCGGCTCGGGCGGTTTCTGCTTCTGGCGCTAGTGAAGCTTCATTTATAAAGGAGGTCCGCAATGGCGAGACGCATGATCCATGTGGAGTTAGTTGTTCTCTTGTTGCTGTGCCTGCCATGCTCTCGAACGGCGTGTTCGGCGCCCCTTCCCACCGGGCGACAGGAATCCCGCGAGACAACGGCGTCGGCGCCGACCAGCGACACGCTTGAAACGAGACGGCAGGCCCGCGAAGAGTACGAGAAAGTCCTGGCGTCGCCGGATGTGCAGCCCTGGGATCGCGACAACGCCAAGCGCGGTTTGGCTTTCCTCCTCATTCCTGGTTTCTATGAGCCGAACTTATCCAAAGAGGAGATCGATCTGGAACGCGCCATCCGACTGTGCGAGGAACTCCAGAAGGAAGCCGGATGGAGCGGCGACCGGGCGATAGCTTCATGCCTGAGAGCCATGGCGCTAGCCCACTTGAAACGAGGAGGCGAGGCCGAAAACCAGTTGGATGCTGCGATTGAAAGCATCCGCGATGACGGTGGCCTCCGCGCATTCTGGCTTCAATCGGCTATGCATGTTCTGACCACTGAAGGGAAACCGGACGGCGAGAAGGCCCGCTGGTTCTTGAACCACGCCAAGCAATCGCCCGAAACCCCCTTCGGGGAGGAGACAGCATGGTACGTGCTGCTCTGCCGTGACGATCCAGACGACGAGAGCGTCGCCTTCGGCAGGGAAGCGCTCGAACTTTTGCGAAAATACCATCCCAATAGCCAGCATTTGGAGGGTTCCGCGAGAACCCTCGCCATGGCGGCGGACATGGTGACGGCCCGGAAGGAGGGGGCCGCCGAGATTGAGAGACAGCGTGAAGTTCGCCGCGCTCAAGCCAATCGCTACGGGACGCCTTCAACGTCTTCGAGGGCAGCCGAGTCTCCAGCAGCGTCGGCGCCCAATGGTTGTGGCTCGGGCTGCACCGCCCTCCCGTCGGCGCCGGCGAGCCGATCGGCGGCGGACGTTCCGCCTTGCTGCTGCGGCTCGGGGGCGACCGGGGCGGGGGCATCGCCGACGGGCGGGGCGCAATTGGGCTGCGGATGCGGCAGCCCGACGCCGGCGCCGCTGAAAAGCCAATGACCGGCGCGACCGAAAGGGGACCAAGCGATGGACTTGCAATGGCTCCTAACCGCCTTTTTGTTCCCGGCCGTGCTCCTGTGCGCGCCGTGTGGAGTGTCGGACGCCGTCGCCTCGGATCTTCCGCGGGCCAAATCGGCGGAGACCGTCGCCGCCGCGAAGCCAGCGGAGAAGGCGGCTCCTGAAATGGAAGGACTCTACCTCTCTCTTATCCTGATCTTCGCGCTCGCCGTCGCCCTCCTCTTCACAATGCTCGGCTGACTCGAGGGCGCGAGTCTATGAGCTAATGCTTGTCCACAAAAAGAACGACCGCGGCGAAGGCAGAAAAAAGCGGCGCTACGCCGCCTCTCCCGCGATCCCCAGCTTCTTGATCTTCTCGACCAGGGTCGTGCGCTTGATGTTGAGGAGCTTGGCGGCTTGGTTCTTGACCCCGTTGGAGCGGTCGAGGGCCTGGCGGATCAGGCGCCCTTCAAAGCGTTCGACGAGGCGGTTCAGGTCGACGCCTTCGGGCGGGAACTCGGCGAAGTCGGCGAACTCCTGGCGCGTCTGGCCGCGGAACTTCTCCGGCAGGTCGGCGGCGGCGACCTCGCCCTCGCCCACCAGGATCGACATCCGTTCGACCAGGTTCTCCAACTCGCGCACGTTGCCCGGCCACGGGCAGGCTTGCAGGAGCGCGATGGCTTCCTCGCTGAACCGCGCCAACCGGCTGTGGTTCTCCTTGTTGAACTTCTCCAAGAAGTGCTGGAGGAGGAGCGGGACGTCGTCGCGCCGCTCGCGCAGCGGGGGCAGGCGGATGGGGATGACGTTCAGGCGGTAGAAGAGGTCCTCGCGAAACTGGTGGTCGCGCACGCGCGTTTCCAGGTCCTGGTTGGTCGCGGCGATGACGCGGACGTTGACCTTCATGGTTTGCGTCGCGCCGACCGGCTCGAATTCGTGCTCCTGGAGGACGCGCAGGACCTTGACCTGCAACTTCGGCGACATGTCGCCGATTTCGTCGAGGAAGATCGTGCCGCCATCGGCCAGCGCAAACCGCCCGGGACGGTCGGAAATGGCGCCGGTGAACGACCCGCGCACGTGGCCAAACAACTCGCTTTCCAGCAGGTCTTCGGGAATGGCGGCGCAGTTGACGGCGATGAGCGGGCGCTGGCTGCGGCGGCTGTTGTAGTGGATGGCGCGGGCGACCAGCTCCTTGCCCGTGCCGCTTTCGCCGAGGACCAGGACGGTGGAATCGCTGTCGGCCACGGTGGTGATCATGGCGAACAGACGCTGCATGGGGGCCGAGGCGCCGACGATGTTTTCGATCTTGTTCACGCGCTGCAATTCCTGGCGCAGCTGCACGTTCTCGCGGCGCAGGCCCCGATACTCGATGGCGCGGTGGATGACGTGGCGGATTTCGTCGAGGTGGAACGGTTTAGTCACGTAATCGAAGGCGCCGCAGCGCAGGGCCTCGACCGCCGATTCGACCGAGCCATAGGCGGTGGCGACGATGCCGAGGCAGTCCAGCCCCTTGTCTTGAATGTGGCGCAGGACCGCGATGCCGTCGCCTTTGGGCATACGCATGTCGGTGATGACGATCTGGAAGTCCTGCTCGTCGAGGAGTTTGTTGCCCTCCTCGCCGTTTTCGGCCGTCAGGACGTCGAACCCTTCGGCGCGCAGGATGTTGGAGAGAACGTCGCGGATGCTCCAATCGTCGTCGATGACCAGCACGTGATCCGTGATTTCAGCCATGGATGTAGTCCGCCCCGCATATGATTGTCAAAAAATTGGCAAATGCCAGTGTGGTGAAATCTAAGAAAAAAGGGGGAACGTGTCAACATGGAAAAACAGGAAAAACAGGGACAGGCACGCTTTTCCGGTCGATCATGGCGGGGTAAGATGGAGAACTTCGGTCGGAAAAGCGAGCCAGTCCCCGTGTTCTCGTCAAATCTTTGGCGGGAGCCGAAAAGTCGTCTTCAGACGAGGAGGCTCTTGCTGGAGCCGCCAAATTTGCGACGAAGGGCCTGGAGGACGGCGGGCGGAACGTAGCCGGACACGTCGCCGCCGCCCAGCGCGATCTCGCGAACCAACGTGGAACTGAGGAAGGAAAACTCCTCCGAGGGCGCCAGGAAGAGAGTCTCGATGTCTGAAACCATTTTGCGGTTGGCCAGCGCCATTTGCAGTTCGTATTCCAGGTCGGTGACGAAGCGCAGCCCGCGGATGATGACTTGCGCGCCGATGGAATGGGCGAACTCGACGGTCAGGCCGCGGAACGAGTCGACCGCGACGTTGGGGAATTCCGCGGTGACCGCGCGCAGCAGTTCGAGCCGCTCCTCCAGGGTGAACACGGGCTTCTTGGCGTCGTTGTGCGCGATGGCCACGACCAATTCGTCGCACAGCCGCGCGCTGCGGCGGATCAGGTCCAGATGGCCGTTTTTTAAAAACCGGCTCCAGTCTTCGGATTTGTCTGCCTCGTGCAGGTCTGGTGCTTTTTCCACAATAAGCCCTCACGGGATTTTTTGTACGGCAAGCACAAACCGGGCGATCAGCGCTTCCATCTGGATATCGCTGTTTGCCCCTTCCGATAAACGGAAATCTGTTTCACCGAGAAAATCGATCATCTGTACTTTTAATCCCCGGTCCATCGGGCGTTTTATGAGCGCACGGTAGCACTGGTTGATCAATTCGTTAGGGGCGATCCCC
>JAPLSS010000465.1 GCA_026398515.1 Candidatus Sumerlaeota bacterium
GCCAAGGACAACCGCGTGGTCGGCGTGTTGTTGCGCCTCGAAGGCACGGAACTGGGCTTCGCCAAAGTCGAGGAGCTGCACGCGGCCCTCGGCCAGTTCCGTCAGGCGGGCAAGAAGGCGATCGCCGTTCTGACCGCGCCGGAGCTGACGGACTAACTTGTCGCCACCGCCTGCGACCGGATCGTGCTGGCCCCTTCGGGCGTCATGATGGTCACCGGCATGCAATCGGAGGCCTTTTTCTTCAAGGACCTGTTGGAGAAGGTCGGGGTCCGCGCCGAATTCTTCTCGATGGGCAAATACAAGTCGGCGGCGGAGAGTTTGACGCGCACGAGCTCCAGTCCGCCGGCGCGCGAAGCCAATGAAGCGCTGCTGACCGATCTGTTCGACCAGGCGACCATGATGATCGCCGCCGGGCGCAAACTCGAGGTCGACTCGGTGCGCAATACGATGGATCTCGGCCCGTTCACCGCCGCGGAAGCGCTGCGCTACAACCTGGTGGACGAAGCGGCCTACGAGCAGGATCTCATCGCGGCGATGAAGGAGAAGAGCGGCGGCGCGCTCTCGATCGAAGACGTCGAGTTCCGCGAGAAGACGCAAATGGAGGAGATCAACCCGTTCAGCCTGTTCAACCTGTTCGGCGGCGGCCCGAAGCCCGGCAAGGCGGCGCCCGGCTCCAAGGCGACGAAGATCGCGGTCATTTTCGCCATCGGCCCGGTGGTCTCGATGAACGCGGAGGAACTGCCGTTCTCCGACGTAATGATGATCACGCCCCAGGACATGACGAAAAACTTGCGCGAGTGCCTGGACGATCCGACGGTGCGCGCCATCATCCTGCGCATCGACAGCCCGGGCGGCGACGCCACGGCTTCGGATCTCATCTGGCGCGAACTGCGCCGGGTGGCCAAGGAGAAGCCGGTCATCGCCTCGATGAGCGACGTGGCCGCGTCCGGCGGCTACTACATCGCGATGGGGGCCGACCGCATCGTCGCGCAGCCGGGGACGATCACCGGCTCCATCGGCGTGGTCGGCGGCAAGCTGGCGCTCGAGGGGTTGTTCCAGAAGCTGGGCATCACGAGTGAAATCTCCTCGCGCGGCCAGAACGCGGGCATGCTGTCCATGACCACCCCGTTCAGCGATTCGCAGCGCGCCGCGTTCGAGCGCGTGCTGGGGTCGATCTACCAGGACTTTGTCGCCAAGGCCGCGGAAAGCCGCCGCATGACGCCGGCGGACCTGGAAGCCGTGGCCCAGGGGCGCGTGTGGACCGGGCGGCAGGGCTACAAGAACGGGCTGGTCGACGAATTGGGCGGGTTGGAGACGGCGCTGGCGATGGCGAAGGAGATGGCCGGCATCGAGAAGGAGCGCGAGGTGGAGGTCGTCGTCTATCCCAAGCGGCTGGGTCTCCTCGAGGTGATGCAGAAGCTGTTGGGGGCCGAAGCGCCGATGGCGTCCGCCTCCGCGCAACAGGCCGCCGCGCTACGGTCGATTCTGCCCGCGCCGGCCGTGCGTTGCGCCGCGCTCCTGCCGCTGTTCCGCGAGCCCCGGCCGCTGGCGCTGATGCCGTATGTGTTTGAGTTTCGATAGGCCGCAGGTTTGGGGCGCCACCTTCAGGTCGTATGGGGTTTCGGTCTCTCAAAGGACGCAAAGGACGTAAGGGACGTGAAGGACTGAAAAGACTCGAAGGACCGACAGAGCCTGCCGTGTCTCTAATGTCCTTCACATGTCCCTTGCGCCCCTTGAGACCCCTGCAATCTGAGGGTCGCGCGCCGAGCCCGCGGCAAGGAGGGGGCCATGCGACTGGCTCGGTGGCTTCGATCTCGCATCCGCGGCCTCGCCTGGCCGTGGCTCGCTCTCTTCGTGCAAGCGGCCTCGACCGGCTGCGGCGCCGGCGATTCCGAATCGCCGAAAGCGTGGACGCCGACGGAGGAGGAACGCTTCGCCGCCCAACGCGCCTCGATGGTCGAGCAGCAACTGGCGTTGCGCGATGTGACGTCCTCGTCCGTCCTGGCCGCCATGCTCGCCGTGCCGCGCCACCTGTTCGTCCCGCCCAGCCTGGCCGGCCACGCCTACGACGACAATCCGCTTCCCATCGGCTACGGGCAGACGATTTCCCAGCCCTACATCGTCGCCATCATGACCCAGCTGGCGAACCCGAAGCCCGGCGACAAGGTCCTGGAAGTGGGGACCGGCTCCGGCTACCAGGCGGCGGTGTGGGCGAAGATCGTGGCCCAGGTCTATACGATTGAAATCGTCCCGGAACTGGCGGAGACGGCGAAGAAGAGGCTCGCGGACATGGGCTACGCGAACCTGCATGTGCGCGCGGGCGACGGCTACCAAGGCTGGCCGGACGAGGCGCCGTTCGACGCCATCCTCGTGACCGCCGCGCCCGACCACGTGCCGCAGCCGCTAATCGATCAACTGAAGGTCGGCGGGCGGCTGGTGATCCCCGTCGGCGACTACTATCAGCAGCTGCGCGTCATCACGCGCACCCCGACCGGCGTCAAGGACGAGCCGATCTTCGACATCTTTTTGAAGGCGCCCTTCCTGGCTCTTTGGCCGCGCTTCGCGATGTACTCCTCCGTCAGGATTGCGGAGACCTTCTCCGAGACCGCCGTCGAGATGAACTGGTTGATGGAAACGCCCTCTCGCGCGGCGATTTCCCGGATGTGCTGGTGGACAGAGTCTGGCAACCGCAAGTTCAAAGCGCTCATCGTAATCTCCTCAGCACTTGCGCCGGCGTCGCCACGCGGATTCCGAACATGGCGGCGGCGGCGAAATCCCGGACGTTGTGCGTGACGATCGGGACCCCGCCGGCGGCGACCGCCAACTCCAAGACGTGATCGTCCTTGGGATCGGAGAGTTGCGGCCGCCAGAGGAAGTAGACCGACTGCTGTTCACCGCGGCTGCACAAACCGTCCAGCACATCCTCAATCGCGCGGTCTGACAACTCCAGGATCCGCTGGTTTCGCCGGAGAATCTCCTCGTACTCGAACAGCAGCGTCGTCGAGAGAACCGGCGTGAGTTCGCGCCGCTCGATGAGCCGCAGGATTTGAAACGATGCCCCCGCGGCCGAATAGAGGCCGGCGTACAGCACGTTAGTGTCGATCACTGCCCGCATTGTCATCCCCTGGAGATGGTGCTATATTCAGCACTACGACGCAAGTCCTTTTCGAGGAATAGCTCATGGGGACGAAGCCAGATCATGTGGTGAGATTGGGTTCGTTTTTCAGGGAGCATTTCGCGCGGATCGTTGATTCTGGCAGATTTGGCTTGTATGAAATTGGGTTCGTTTGTTCATTTTTTATATTTGCACTTTCTTCCTTTCCGCCGGCCGCCGGAGGGATTCCCTCCGACGGGTTCATTCCAAAGTAGGATAGCGCCGAAGGGGCGAGGGGTCAATTCCCTACGGGGAACTTGCGGGGCCTTGGGGGAACAAAACCATTAGGGGCAAGGAGTTGGGTAAGGTATCCCTGTGATCTCCGGGATAGGCGGTGCAAGCATCCCCCAAACAACAAAAGAGCTATTCTGTAGTCCATTCGGGATCTATGAGCAACGGGACTGTCCATGTTCCCGCTCCGTAGCGAACTGGATATGTTCCGCTGATCGTCCCTTTCACCTTCCCCTGTCTGCCAGCTGACACGCTCTCCTCCCAACGCACCGTAAAGCATTTCCCGAGGGCAAAGAGAGTCTCCCCGGTCGCCAAATCCGCAATGCTATCCACTCTTCCATACGTGATGAAGTGGGGAGGCCGGCCATCTGCGGATTCTTCTTCACTCAGGAAGATGCTTCCAAGCCAGGTAACTCGCTCTCCCTTGTACCTGCCGGGATCCTTCGTTGCCATCTCGATCGTGATGTCTTTCTTGTCGTTCGCGGTTCGGGCGACCTTCGAGGGCTGGCTCGAAATAGCCTCCCGAGCGGCAAGCGTTTCGGACCCTAAAGCGCTGGAAGCGGCCATCTTTCCCAGGGCTGAGCGCGCTCTTGTTCTGAAGCCCTCTTTATAGAATTCAACCGGAGCCGTCACCAACAAGACTTCCTCTCCATTGGTTTTAGTTTCGAACCGAAACCCAATCGGACCATAATAATCCCATGCATGCCCTCCTGACTCGGCGACTCGATCTGGTTTTCCAAATTGCTCACTAAATCTCTCCCGATTGACAGGATGGTCGATTCCGAGACACACTGGCCCGCCATTCGGATCGAGATCCTTGATGTGAAAAAACGCTCCTACCTGAAACCCACGCTCCAAGTCTTCCCAGTAACCGCCCATGTTCCCATAAGGAAAAAACTCGGTATCCAGGATGATCTGCGCCCATTTGGGCTGTTGCTCTTCCTGTGCGGCTTTAAGGGCATTTGTTGATCGAGTGGCCAGAGTCTCTGAT
>JAPLSS010000739.1 GCA_026398515.1 Candidatus Sumerlaeota bacterium
GATCCACGATGCCAAAGACCCTATATTCGTGCTCGCCGCCATCGGCCGTGTGGACGCGCACGGTTCCTGTTTCCTCCAGCCTCAACCGGCTGATCAACTCCGCGGGAAGAGCCAATTCAGCGGCCCCGGAATCCACCAGAACGTCGCAGCGCACATCCCGGCCTCGCTTCGCCGCGGGCAGGAACTTGTTTTGCCAGTTTCTCAGCCTGGCCGACACTCGGAACACGCCCATTCGTCCTGCCTCCTTTTCATTGTCAGGCTACTCGGAGTTCACCTTGTTCTCCAGCTATTTTGCCGGGTTGGACGGCAAAAACACCGGGAGGCCATCTGGCCATTGCCTGAAAGCCGGACGCATCGGGCGGATTCCCCAGCGGCCTGCGCCCTTCCCAGTGACAGCCCATCAAGGCTTCCAGTCCTTGGCTTTGTCCACGCCGACGTAGCGCAGGTGCCACGGCTCGGACGAGTAATGCGTAAGCGGCCGATTCTTCGCCGTGTAGGAGATGACAAAGCCGAATCGACGGCAGTTCTGTTTGACCCACTGGCCTTCGCGGGTGTCGCCGAACTCGGGGGCGAGCAGCGAGGCCTTGTCCGGGCCGGCCACGTCGATGGTCGTGCCCAGTTGATGCTCGCTGTGGCCGGGCTTGGCCACGAGGGATTCCCCCAGGCCGGTTTCCTTGACCTTCTCCAGGTAAAGTCTCCTCTGGGTTTCCATGGTCCGAAAGGCCGAGACGACCTTCAGGCTCACCCCTTCGTCCTGCGCGGCGCGCAGAAAGGCGATGGCGTGTTCCCGCGCTTCGGTCCGCAGGGGGTAGGGAATCGAAGCGCTGTAGCGAAACTCCAGGGGCAATTCCTCCAAATCGTCGGGCGCGTACTTGAGGGGCAGGGCTTCGTCGTAGTTGACCACCTCTTCGCCGATAGGGAGGTTGCCGGGCTTCTGATTCGCCTTGGCCACGCGGGTCAAGTAGGCGCCGGGGATCCAAAAGGTTCCGCCATCGCATTCCCAGCCGAGCCACGGATGGCCTTCCAGGTCGTCGGCCGCCTGCGTCATAAGGATGTTCATTCCTCGCTTCACTCTGAGTGAACTCTCCGGCGCCTTCAACGATGGCGCGGAGCGCGCGGCGAACTCGTCGCCGAAAAACAGCCACGCCTGCGGCGGCTCCAGGCGCCGAACCGCGGCGCTGCCGTTCGCCCAGGCGCCGACGGCCGCCGAGCAAGCCAGAAGGATCGCGAAGCCAGACTGGAACACCTTGCATCGAGGAAACGATCGAGCCATCGACACCGTCCGCCTATTGGGTTTTCCGAGCCATCCTGGAGCGAAACCCAACGGCAAGGCGAGGGAAAAGCGTGAAAGCGGCGTAAGCTGGAAAGCCTGCGCCGCCTCAATTCCACTGGACGCCGCGTGGCCCGTTCCGTAAGTAAGGCGCGCACAATTTACAGTGCAGCTCCACATTCGCGCGCGGCGCGACGGCCGCCGCCTTCGAGCGCCCACAAAGAGGATTGCGCATGGATTTCAACAAAATCTTCCTGTCCGAACGCGACATGCCGCAGCGGTGGTACAACGTCGCGCCGGACCTGCCGACTCCGCCCCCGCCGCCCCTGCATCCGGCGACCCATCAGCCCTGCGGCCCCGACGACCTGCGCCCGATTTTCCCGATGGGCCTCATCCAGCAGGAAATGTGCATGGACCCCTGGGTCGAGATCCCCGACGAGGTGCGGCGAATCCTGCGGCTGTGGCGCCCGACGCCGCTGCACCGCGCGCGCAACCTGGAGAAACGCCTGGGGACGCCGGCGCGCATTTACTACAAGAACGAATCCGTCTCGCCCGCCGGCAGCCACAAGCCCAACACCGCCGTGGCGCAGGCTTACTACAACAAGGTCGAAGGCGTTCGTCACCTGACGACCGAAACGGGGGCGGGCCAGTGGGGGAGCGCCCTATCGTTCGCCACCTGCCTGTTCGGCATGAAATGCACGGTCTACATGGTGCGCTGCAGTTTCGAGCAGAAGCCCTACCGTAAGATGATGATGCACACCTGGGGCGGGGAAGTCTTCTCCTCGCCGACCGACCGCACCGCCTCCGGGCGCGCGATCCGCGAACGGTTCCCCGACACGCCCGGCAGCCTCGGCATCGCCATCAGCGAGGCGGTCGAGGACGCGGCCACGCACAACGACCGCAACTACTCGCTCGGCAGCGTGCTGAATCATGTGTTGCTGCATCAGACGATCATCGGGCTGGAGACGATCGAACAACTGAAGATGGCTGGCGAGAAGACCCCCGACGCGCTGATCGGCTGCGCGGGCGGCGGCAGCAACTTCGCAGGCCTGTCTTTCCCCTTCGTCGCCGACAAAATCAACGGAGCCAATATCAAAATTATGCCCATCGAGCCGACCTCCTGTCCCACAATGACTCGTGGGCCATTCGCATACGACTTCGGCGACACCGCCTGCACGACCCCGCTTCTGGC
>JAPLSS010000674.1 GCA_026398515.1 Candidatus Sumerlaeota bacterium
AGGGCTGATCAAACGCGGTCTCGACGGCTTTCGCGCTCGTACTCGTATTCGTGGCGTACGCTCTTCCGCTTGTGCGGCTCCGAACGCGGGACGGAGCAGAGCGCAGGCTGAAAAGCCTACGCCACGAACCGCGCCCGATTCTTCGCCCCATCTTGACAGCTTCGCGTTGGGCGCACTATTCTCCTTCATAGGTGGGAATCTGGGGTGAATCGAGGGGTGGCGCGGTGTTACGCGACCGCAAATACGTGCAGCGCCAAATCCTCATCGCCGTCGACCTGCTCCTGGCGGTTGTCGCGTTCTTTGCCGCCCATTGGCTTCGTAAAACGATCGTCGAGCCATGGATCGCCCCGGAAAGCGTCGCCCATGTTCCCTCGTGGCTGTCGTACGGGTGGCTGCTGGCGACGATCCCGCCTCTGACCGTTATCGCTCTCAACCTGAACGGCTACTACAGCTACTACGACGCCGACCGCTTCCAGAGCCGAGGCCGCATCTCCCGTGCAACGTTTCTCGCGGTCGTCGAAGCCGCCGGCGCCGCCTTCCTTCTCTCCGTTCTCTTCCGCGACGAGGGCCGCGTGTCGCGCGCCCAGACCTTCCTCATTCCGGTCGTCCTCTACGCGCTTCTCGAACTGAAAACGGTTTTGGTTCAGAGCTATCTTCTCCGGCGTCGCGAGGCGGGCAAGGACTCGCGCCTGTTGCTTCTCGTCGGCAGCGGCGCGCCATTGGCCGGTTTCATCGACCTCCTGGGATCCCATCCCTACTGGGGCTTCCATCTGGGCGGCATCATCAGCGATTCACCCGACCTGGCCGTGGGGCGGAGCGTCGGCGGCGTCGAGGTCATCGGCGCGCTGGAGAACGCGATGGCCGTCATTCGTTCGCGCCGCGTCGATAGCGTCGTGCTCGCCTCCTCTCATGCTTCGTTGCGAGACCTGGAGCCGGTCATGCGCGGCTGCGAGGAGATGGGCATCCGCACGCATCTGATGCTCAACGTCTTCGACCACGTCATCGCGCGCCCGACCATCGACATGATCCAGCGCGTTCCGGTGGTCACGTATTCGCCGGTGCGCGAGATGGGCGCGGCGCTCCTCTTCAAGTATCTCTTCGACCGCGTGGCGGCGGCCGTTCTGCTGGCCGCGGCCTCGCTTCCCATGCTCGTCATCGCGCTGGCCATCCGCCTAACGTCGAAGCGGGGCGATCCGATCTTCTTCGGCCAGGCGCGTTGCGGGCTAAACGGCAAACCCTTCACCTTTTGGAAGTTCCGCACCATGCGCGTCGGCGCCGAACGGGAACTCGACCTCCTGGAGAAGATGAACGAGGCCGACGGACCGGTCTTCAAAATGAAGAACGATCCGCGCGTCACCCCGGTCGGCCGCGTTTTACGCCGCACGTCGCTCGACGAACTGCCGCAGCTTTACAATGTCTTGAAAGGCGACATGAGCCTCGTCGGACCGCGTCCGCCCATCCCGTCCGAGGTCCGGAAATACGACCCCTGGCAGTTGCGCCGCCTCTCGATGCGCCCCGGCATCACCTGCCTGTGGCAGGTCAGCGGCCGCTCGCATCTCCCTTTCGAAACCTGGATGAAACTGGACCTGGAATATATCGACAACTGGTCGCTGTGGCTGGATTTCAAGATCCTGCTGCGCACGATCCACGTCGTCCTCACCGGCTACGGGGCGATGTGAGCGTTCCCATCTCCCACAGCCGGCCTCGGACGCAGTTCCCGAGCCGTGTCGAGGGGCGAGGCCAGCCTACATCTCCCCCAGCGCCGCCGCCACAAGCCTTACATCCTCATCTTTCATCAACGGGTGCAACGGCAGCGTCAAAACCCGCCCGCAGAATTCCCGCGCCCGCTCGAGCCTTCCGTTCGGAGTGCGACCTTTAGGTCGTACAGGCGCTAGATGATCTTGTGGTCCCTCTAGTCTTCGAAGTTCCTCCTTCCCCCCAAACACCGAAAACCCCGGCACAAACGGATAATGCACGCTCGTCTGAATGCCCTTCGCCTTCAGCCGCTCGGCCGCGGCCGAACGCGTCTTCGTGTTCGGCGCCAACACCACCATCAGATGATGCGCCGCCTCCTGCGTGTCCACGCCCAGCGGCGGCGCCAGCCAACCGCGCTCCAGCAACCGCGCGGGCTCGCCGCGCAAGAGTCGATGATACTCGCGCGCCAGCCGCCGGCGAATCGCGTTGTTCCTGTTCAGCTTCTTCAACTGCTCGCGCCCAATGGCCGCGCGGATTTCATCCAGCCGATAGTTCAGCCCGTGCGCGACCACGTCGTACGACGCCGAATGCCCCCGATGCCGGTCCCAGGTCAGCGACGTCATCCCGTGCGACCGCAGCAAACGAACCCGCTCCGCCAGGTCGTCGCGGTCGGTCGTCACCATGCCGCCTTCGCCGGTTGCCATGTTCTTGTTGGAAAAGAAGGAAAAAGCGGCGACGTCCCCCAGCGCCCCCATCTTCTTGCCTTTGTACGCGCCGCCGACGCCGTGGCAGGCGTCCTCGATGACCGCCATGCCCCGCGCCCGGCAGAACTCCAGGATCGCGTCCATGCGGCACGGCGCGCCGCCGTAGTGCATGACAACCACCGCCTTTGTCGCCGG